>JAGVUR010000195.1 GCA_019136135.1 Verrucomicrobiota bacterium | reverse complement strand
GCGAACCCACCCAAGTACAGTGCCTTGTAAAGGCACTACAATCATTCGGTTCGGTCGGGAAAATGATCAGATGCCACTGACTTGAGGATTGGCTTCCGGGAAAATCCTTTGCAAAAAACAAGTAGTTGCGCGATATGTGCTTGGCATCTTGGCGTCAACTGCTTTTTTTAGGTTAATTTTTAAACAACTCCTAAAATAGTTGATTTTTCGCGGATATCGGCGAAATTTTCATATGCAAACGGGACTTTGGCCCACAGGGCTGTTGGGTTCATGGTTCCAGGGGGGCAATGTCTGAGTTCAGGTGTCGAAATAAGTCAGCAACAAGGATGCGGATTATGGTTATACAGCGAGGCAACATGAAAAGTTCCAGGCATTTTGTTGAAGGTGCTTTATTTTGTCGGTACGGATTATTTGTTTTGCTTTTTTTGTTTCCGTTGAGTTTGCTTTGTGAGAGTTTGACGTTGTATGACTTTAGCAAGTCTCCCGATCCTGCTTTGATTGAATCATACGACGGGACTTGGAAGTGGCTGTCCGAGGCAGGTCGCCTGGAAATTGAATTGGGACCTAAGGGGGATTGGCCAGGCGTCCACTTGAAGCCGTCGTCAGGTCGTTGGGATCTTGGCAATTGCGCAGTTGTCGGAGCGGATGTTTGGAACACGGGCACAGAGACATCCAGAATTGGGCTTCGTGTTGACAATCCCGAAGGCAACGGGAACGGGAATTGCGTTCAGGAAGTGCTGGAGCTCCCTGCGGGCGAGCATCGTCGCTTAGAGGTCGAGGTTCGCCTGTGCCACAAGGTGCTTCATGAATTGACGGGGATGCGCGGGAAGCCGGAGGAAATCGGCGGCAGCGGTTCGACGTGGCGTCGGCTGAACGATCCCTCCAATGCGGTGCGAGTCCTGGTCTTCGCAGTCGGAAACGGAAAGAAGCACAAGGTTGAGGTTGGCAATATCGTCGCCAGCGGCGAACGAAAGCCGGAACGGTACAATCCCAAGTTGGCGGGGGATGCTTTCTTCCCATTCATCGATCAATTCGGGCAGTTCATCCATCGCGACTGGCCGGGAAAGGTCAAGGACCAGCAGGATTTGGAGGGCAGGCTCAAGGATGAATTGACGGATCTCAAGTCGCATCCGGGAGCTGAAGACTGGAACAAATGGGGCGGGTGGGAATCAGGGCCGACGCTGAAGGCGACGGGATTCTTCCGTACCGAAAAAATCAATGGCTGGTGGTGGCTCGTCGATCCCGATGGCAAGCTGTTTTTCAGCTACGGCATGGACTGCGTCGCCGAAGTTGCCGACACGCCCGTCACAGGACGCGAATCCTGGTTTTCATGGTTGCCGCCGAAGGAACCCCGCTTCAAGGGATGCCATAATACTTGGACACGGGCGCCAGGGAACGAGGCCTACAGGGATCGTCCTTTCGACCTGGTTGATTTCGGGCTGGCTAACGTCATCCGCAAGTACGGGCCCGAATGGCGTGAGACCCATGCTGAACAGGCGCATCTCAGGTTGCGCAGCTGGGGGGTCAATACGATCGGCAACTGGTCTAGGCCGGAAATCTACCTGATGCGAAAGACCCCGTATTTTGCCACGGTTCAAGCAGGCGGTTCCGACATTGTCGGAGGCAAGGATGATTTTATCCGCTTCCCCGATGTGTTCGGGAGTGCCTATGAAGCCAAGTTGCGTAAGGCATTTGAGAAGCATAAGGGCCAGGCTGCGGGTGATCCCTGGTGCGTCGGCTTCTTTGTCGATAACGAATTGCGCTTTGGGCTTGATGACAGGAGTTTGGGTGCAGCAGTCGTATCCTCGGCTCCTCAATTGTCGACGAAGCAGGAGATGATCCGCCTCTTGCGTGCAAAGCACGATATGATCGAGGCGCTGAATGGGAGCTGGAAGACGGGATTTGAGTCCTGGGATGCCTTGCTGGCCAACCGCGTTGAATTGACGGAAGAGCAGTTGAAGGACACCCAATCGGAGTTGTCCAAGGATTTGCGTCTGGTCACGTCCATGGTTGCTGACATGTACTTCAAGACGGCTCGGCGAATCTTGAAGGAGTTCGCTCCCGACAATCTTTATGCGGGAAGCCGATTCATGGGTGGTCGTGGACGCAACGACCTGGTGGAACGCATCGCGGCCAAGCATTGCGACATTGTCAGCTACAATGTGTACGCCATGACCGTTGATGGTTGGAAGTATGCCGATTTTGACGCTCCGATCATTTGCGGCGAATTTCATTTTGGCGCCTTGGATCGCGGCATGTTCCATGGTGGGTGCCGTTTGGTTGAAAGCCAGCTCGTCCGTGGCGAGAAGTTGAAGGAATATGTTGATTCGGCGTTTCGGCATCCACGTTTCGTCGGCTGCCATTGGTTCAAGTATCGCGACCAAATGTCAACTGGGCGGACTTTGGACGGGGAGAATTACCAGGTTGGCTTTGTGGATGTTGTCGATACGCCGTATATTGAGACGGTTTCCGCCAGCCGTCAAGTCGGTTATGGGATGTATAATCGTTTGGCGGCAATCAGGAATCCTTTGGGCAAGTAGGAAAACAGCAATCAGCAGGGGTGGCCGATATGTCATCGCATTGGGGCACGAAATTATCGTTTAGCATATTTGGCGAGTCGCATGGCGCAGGGATTGGCGTTGTCTTGGAGGGGATTCCTGCCGGTGAGCGTCTGGACTTTGACGAGTTGGGACGTTTTCTGCTGCGCCGTTCGCCTGGCCGTTCTTCTCTTTCGACCAGTCGCGTCGAGGGGGATGAACCTGAGTTTTTGTCTGGCGTCAAGGATGGTGTTACGACCGGAACTCCGATATCCGCATTGATTCGCAACCGGGACACACGCAGTTCGGATTACGCCGTTCATCTTGATGTTCCTCGTCCAGGCCATGCGGATTATTCTGCTCAATTGCGGTATGGCGGTCATCAGGATGTGCGTGGCGGCGGTCATTTTTCAGGTCGATTGACGGCTCCTCTATGTGTAGCCGGGGGGATTGCGAAGCAGGTGTTGAGTCGTCGCGGCGTCACTGTCGGCGCTCATATTTTGAGCATCTCCGGGATTTACGACCGTTCTTTTTCGGAGCATGGTTTGAGCTTGGATGAGCTTTCAGGTCCTGGCAAGAAGTCGTTTCCCGTCTTGGACGATTCGATTGGCCTGGAGATGGTCTCTGCGATCGAGTCTGCCCGTGAAGACGGCGATTCTGTTGGCGGTCGTATCGAGTGTGTCGCCCTTGGTGTTCCCGGCGGTCTTGGCGAACCGATGTTTGGCGGCGTTGAGAACGTCATTTCATCGTTGGTCTTCGGGATTCCCGGGGTACGGGGAATCGAATTCGGGTATGGCATCGGGGCTGCAGACTTGCGAGGCTCGGAACACAACGACGGATTTGAACTGGCTGAAAATGGCTCCGTACGCACGGCAACCAACAGGCATGGAGGCGTGCTTGGGGGAATTACCACGGGGATGCCGATCGTGGTGAAAGTCGGGATGAAGCCGACTCCATCGATTGCCAAGCTCCAGCGCTCTGTCAGCCTGGATCGGCAAGAGGAGGTCGAGCTTTCTGTCAAGGGACGCCACGATCCGTGCATTGTTCCTCGTGCAGTTCCCGTTGTCGAGTCCGCCGTCGCTTTGGCGCTGCTGGATTTGATGCTGCTTGGATGAATTAACTCAGATATGTTTCATTGCCAATACAAAACAGGAGTGAAAAGATGCGATATTTAGTTACATTGTCTGCGCTGATGGCGTTGAGTTTGGTTGGTGCCGAAATCGTTGGGGAACGCCCGTACGAAATGGAGTGGGCTGGACGTACTGCCGATCCCTGGACTTGCCTTGTGGATTTCGAGGAGCCTGGCGACTGGACGGTGGAGGCGACGAATACGATTGCCAGCTTTGAACGGACGCGAGAGCAGCAGATGTATGGCTCGTATGTTGGAAAACTGACGTATCGTCGCGACGGCACCGGAGTTCCCTCGGTTGTGATTCGTCCGCCCAAGCCGATTCCCGTGCCTGGCGATGTGGCGAAGACATTCGATATGGTAGGATGCTGGATTTACGGCAACAACTGGGGGTATTCCGTTGACAAGACCACGCCACAAGTCCAGGTGACCGTGCTGTTCCAGGTGCCTGGCGGCGACGAGGTCGGCGTCAGATTGGTTCGCGTGAACTGGAAGGAATGGTTCTTGCCGTTGGTTCGGCTGGACGAGTCGCAGGCAAAGGCGTTGAACGTAGATGGGGTCGCGTTCAATGGATTCATGATTGCTGATGGTCGAAACGAACAGGATCGCATGTTGTTTTTCGACAGTTTGACGGTCCACAAGGAGGAGTTCAAGCCACTGACGTTCAAGCCGCGTCCGCGCCGTGGCATTCCAATGTTTCCGGGGCAGGGTAGCGGAGCGAATACCGGACCAGGCAAGTTGCCGTTTCCCACTCGTCCAGAGACGATTTTGCCTGACAGCGCAGCCCCCGGGAGTACGAATTCCCTGGCTCTCGAAGGTGAGGCGTGTGTGTTTACGTACCGTGGCAAAGATGGCGTTCTGACCTATCGTTATGAGCCAAAGAGCGGCGGATGGGACGATGTGACCGCTTGCTGGAATGGCGGGACGGCTTTCCAGCCCCTGTTCGGCGGCGGCGCGTTGTTCCCCGCCGAAGATTGGAGCAACCAGGTCAACGGCCTGGCGCCTGAACGCCATGTTCACTTGGGGACTCGTTTGAAGAACGGAATCGTGACGACCAGCTGGGAATGCCATCGCGGCGACAAGTCGTTCGAAGTGACCTACACGTTATCCATCAAGGGCAAGACGCTTGTGATTGACACGCAAAGCACCGGGGGCGAGCTTGGTGCGGTTGGGTATGGCGGTGTCAAGGGCTTGCCTAACCAGCGTTCGATCCTCATTCCGTACTACAACTATTCCAATGGTCGTCCCGGCGTCATTTTGTCCGGCAACGCCGAATCGCCGTTGTTTGTTTCCGGTCATACCTGCTGGTACTTGTCCAATGCAAGTGCGCCTTGGGGGCGGAGCCAGGTCGATTCATCGGGCGTCGGCTATATGAACGGGGGTACGGTGTACCACAAGAAGACAGACGGCAAGCGGAATGATTGCTATGATCGTTTCTTCGTGACGGTTGGCCCCGAGTTTTCCGAACATTTACCGAACATCCCGAATCCCAAATCCCCATGGAAACATGTGACCGGCAAACGCCAATGGCGGGCCCATGGAGCGGGCAACCGAAAAAGCGATATGGCATACTGGAGAAACATCTGGAGGCACGGAATACGGGACGTGGTGGTGACTGACCACGAAACCTGCTGGCGGGATGGAGACGAAAGCTTTACATTCAGGACGAAGCCGGCGCCGAAAAAAGGCGGCGACCAGGGATTGTACGACTATTCCAGGTTCATGCAGGACGAACTTGGGTTCGTCTATGGTCCCTACAACAACTTCACAGACTTCGCGCCGGTTAACGAATACTGGAGAACCGACTTGATCTCTCGCACCAGAAGCAACCAGCTCCAGGGAGCATGGGTGAGATGCTATGCGCCAAAGCCGCAGTACGCAGTCGAATACTGTGCCGAACTTAGTCCGATCAACCAAAGGAAATTCAAGTTTTCAACGGCCTATTGCGACGTCCATACCTCCGTGACGCCCTGGGGTCGTTGCGACTACGACTACCGAGTCCCTGGAGCAGGTACATTTGCGGCGACGTTCTACGCATTCGGCGAAATCATGCTCCACCAAAAGGCCGCGTGGAACGGCCCCGTCTATTCGGAAGGACCGCACCATTGCTTCTATAGCGGCCTGACAGACGGCAACTACGCGCAAGACCAAAACTACAATTTCCAGGAAAATCCATGGCTGGTGGATTTCGACCTGCTGAAAATGCACGAGCAGGAATGCAACTTCGGAATGGGCAACATGGAAATGTTCTACGGGAGAAACGGAGAGCGAAGCGGCGTTCACAACGACCTTGACAGATTCCTCTGTGCGACGCTTGCGTTCGGGCATCCAGGTTTTCTGGTTTCCTCCGGTGGAATGCGTTGCACGATGCGCGGGTACTTCATGATCCTGGAACTGCACAAGCGATACACGCAGGCCTCAGTTGCAAGTATCGAGTATGTAGATGCAGACGGAAAACTTCACCCGACGAGCCGCGCCCTAGCGAACGATGCGTACAAGCGATCCCAGTTGGCGATTCGATATTCGGACGGAACGCGACTGGTGGTCAATGGAAGCAAAGACCTGAGAATGAATGTGAAATTCGGCGGACGCGACCTGGATCTGCCACCGCATGGCTATGCGGGTTGGACTGAAGACGGAGCGATCGAGGTGATTTCCGCTGAACGGAATGGATGCCGGTTCGACTATGCCGTGACACCCGAATACGTTTACATTGACGGGCGTGACCTGTTCTTCCAGCGTTTCCCCGAGGCGGCGGGGATTGGTAGTGGCGTCGCCCGCAAGATCGATGCCAAGACCTACGAGTTCATTCCCTTCAAGGATTCAGAAATCGGTTGGTCTTTGCCGATTGTTCGAGCAATTGGCTTGGACGAGGAGATGGGCGAACTAGGCGAGGCGAAGCTGCGCCGTTCCCGTGGTTTGACGTATGTAATGCCGATGCCGTCCGCTATGAGCTATCGGCTTGAGTTGGGCGAGGTCGGCGCCGAGGATGTCCCCTTGCGCAGCTCGCTTGACGTGGTTGCTCCCGGCGAGCGCGTGATTGTCGAAGGCAAGCAGCGACACGAGTTTACCGTGCCAGGCAACGCCCGTGCCGGCGATCGGATTTGGCAGGAGTTTGAAGGGAAGTGGATTGACTTCACGATCCAGGATCTTGTTTCCGTTTCGCCTGCGTTGGCGACGCAATCGACAATTTCCTTTGCCTTGTGTTCAAATCGCCCTGATGTTACCGAAGTGACATGCGAGTTTGGTGGGAAGCGTCTAGTCGCGACATTGTCCGAAGGCGTTGAGGTCAATATTTTGTATGACCTGCCTGGGGATTTAGACGAGGGTATGCGTTCGATGGAGCTGATGTTGTCATGCGGCGTTGGACGTCAATCGTACACATTTGGGTTGTTGTCCGAGATGAAGCCGGTTCGTTATTCCTTGTCTCCGCTGTCGAATTGGGAGAGTCGCATGTGCATTCGCGGCAAGTCCGAGACAACGGATTTTTCGGGTACCGGTGCGACTGTATCGGCTGCTACGATGCCGTGCGGGATGGTTTCGAAGAACGGTTTGTTCATGCATCCGCCATACAAGACAGGGACTGGATACGTTTGTTCGATTCATCGCTTCATTGTTCCCGAGGAAGGCGTTCCTGTTTTCCGCGGCTTTGTCGGGAAACGTGACGGTGGCGATTTGGGCGACGGGATTTGGTTCAGCGTCCAGGTGCAAAGCGGCGATTCTTCGTTTGAGAAGCTTGCGGAAGTTCATGTTGGCAAGTACGAGTGGAAGCCGATCGAGGCTGACTTGTCCCGTTGGCGTGGGCGCGAGATCGTAATGAAGCTTGTCAGCGATGTCGGTCCCGAAGACGATTCCTCTGCGGACTGGGCATGCTGGGGTGACTTGCGCCTGGAAAGCCGGGATCCACAATTGGTTCACTCGTTGGATACAAGAAACGCATTGTATGAGGTGGAACGCCCGGAAGATTACGTCGCCGACTTGCCGCTGTCGGTTCTCGGCAGCGCAAAGCGCGGTTGGATTTGCTACGAGGGACAGGGTTTCAACAGTTCGCCGAACAGCTACGAGAGCCATGGCGTCTTGAACGGAATTCAATTTGGCTTGCTTCCTGCATCCAATGGCTGCGACGAAGTAAAGAACATCTGGTCGCCTGAGATTCGCAAGGAATTGACCCCCGAGGCCCTGAAGAATGTCAAGCGCTTCAACAAGTTCCAGGTTCTGAATATGGCTGGGGACTACTTCAAGTTGCGTCGATTCCGCCTTGTCTTGGAGCTGGCCGATGGTCGCACCGTCAGTTCGCTGATCTCGACGGTATGCGTGACGCAGCCTGGCGATTGGGCCCATGCGGAAGGTGTCCTGATTCCCTTGACCGAAACGATTACGATTCCTATTTCATTCTAAGGAGGCGAAGAGAGATGATGAGAAAGTTATTGTTGCTTCTGTCGATGTCGTGCCTGTTGTTTGCCGAGCAAGTAGGTGTTCGTCCCTACGAGATGGATTGGGCCGGTCGCCATTCGGACTCTTGGCCTGCCGTGGTCGATTACGAGTCTGATATGGCGTGGTCTGTCGAAACTAATAATTCTGTTGCGACGTTTGCCCGTAGTCGCGAGGAGCAATTGTTTGGGGACTACGTGGCGAAGCTGACGTATCGTTACGAGGGCGAAGGCGCGGCTGAGATCACTCTTCGTCCCGAGGCTGAGGTTCCTTTGAAGCCGCCCTTTGACATGATTGGTTGTTGGATGTACGGAAACAACTGGGGAACGAGCAGGGACAAAACCACGCCGTCGGTGAGCATCTACGTCTTGTTCAAGGTGCCTGATGGCAATGAGATAGCCGTCTATCTCTGCAATGTGAACTGGAAGGAATGGCATTTGCCGTTGCGGCGGCTTACCGAAGAGCAGATCAAGGCAATCAATGTTGAAGGGGTGGCTTTTTCGGGCTTTCGCATCAGCGGCGGAACCAACAAGGGGGATCGTGTCTTGTACTTCGATAACTTGAGCGTCCATCAGGAGGAGTTCAAGCCCTTGACGTTCGAGCCTCGCCCGGAACGGGGAATTGCCATGTTCCCCGGGCAAGGAACCGGGGCGAACAACGGTCCTGGGAAGCTGCCTTTCCCCACTCGTGAAGAAACGATCCTGCCCGATAGCGGCGTGGCGGGCAGCGTCAACGAAGTTGTCAAGGATGGGGATGGGTACATCCTACGTTATCGCGGATCGGACGGCGTGCTTGAATACCGGTATGAAGGGAAGACTGGACGCTGGGATGACATTTCAGCGCGCTGGGAAGGCGGAGCATGGTTCAAGCCATTGTCCGGCGGCGGAGCCATGCTGCCGCCCAAGCCCGGCAGCAATGTCGTTCACGGAATGGCTCCGGAGCGTGCCACGTTGCTGGGGGTCTCGCAGGAAGGCGAAGCCCTGGTGGCTCAATGGCGATATGAAGCCGACGATGCTCGTATGGAGACAACCTATACGCTGTCGATGAAAGGCAAGACGTTGATTTTGGATACGCGATCGTTGGGGGGATTGCTGGGTGCGGTTTCGTACGGGTGCGTTCGCGGGCTTGAGCAGGCTCGTGTCGTTAGGATTCCCTATTACGACTATGCGAACGGTCGTCCCGGCGTCGTCGTGTCCGGCGATGCGTCAAATCCGCTTTTTGTGTCTGGTCACACGTGTTGGTATCGTTCCAATTCCAGCCGTCCCTGGGGCAGGTCCGAGGTTGACAAAGATGGTTTGGTGTACATGAACGGCGGCGTGGAGTACATACCGAAGACGGACGGCAAGCGAAATGATTGCTTCGAGCGATTCTTTGTGACGGTCGGTCCCAAGTTCGAAGAGCATTTGCCGAACATTCCGAATCCCAAGTCCCCTTGGAAGCACATTACGGGAACCCATCAGTGGCGCGCACACGGAGCGGGAAATCGCGATAGCGACAAGGCGTACTGGAAACGAGTCTGGCGAGACGGAATGCGGGAAGTCCTGGTGACAGACCACGAGACAGGCTGGCGAGACGGAGGCGAAAGCTTTACCTTCAGGACAAAGGCCGCGCCGAAAAAGGGCGGCGACCAAGGAATGGCGGACTACTCCAGGTATATGCAGGACGTGCTGGGTTTCGTCTATGGCCCCTACAACAACTTCACCGATTTCGCACCAGTCAATGAATACTGGGATACGGATATGGTCGCCAGGCGACCGGACAACCAGCTCCAAACCGCTTGGATGAGATGCTATGGGCCAAAGCCGCAACGGGCAGTCGAATTCTGCGCCAAATTGTCTCCTATCAACCAGGAGAAGTACAAGTTCAGTACGGCGTATTGCGATGTCCATACGTCAGTGACCCCATGGGGCCGTTGTGATTTCGACTATCGCGTTCCCGGCGCGGGGACATTTGCGGCAACCTACTATGCCTATGGCGAAATCATGCTGATCCAAAAGGCCACCTGGAACGGGCCAGTCTATTCTGAAGGACCGCACCATTGCTTCTACAGCGGCTTGACCGATGGCAACTACGCGCAGGACAGGTCCTACCACATCCCGACGCAACCGTGGCTCATCGATTTCGACCTTCGAAAAATGCACGAATTGGAGTGCAACTTCGGCATGGGCAACCACGACATGTTCTATGGCGAACGCTCGGGATTCGTCGTGCATGAAGGCGTCGACTTTGCCGTTGACAGGTTTTTGGCCGCCACGTTGGCGTTCGGTCATCCTGGATTTTTGGTTTCGGCTGGCGGTCGTCGCCTCCAGATGCGCGGGTATTTCATGCTTCAGCAATTGCATAGCCGATATACTCAAGCGAGCGTAGATACCATCGGTTATGTCGATGAAGATGGGAGGATCTACAATACGAGCCAGGCGCTTGCCAACAAGGTGTTCGAACGGTCGCAACTTGTCATCCGCTACAAGGACGGGACGCGGCTCGTCGTCAACGGAAATTGGACCCAGAGGATGAAGGTGGAATTCGGGGGACGCAAGTTTGACTTGCCGCCGAATGGATATGCTGGTTGGACTGAAGATGGTGCGATCGATGTCTTTTCTGGCGAGCAAAACGGGCTGCGTTGCGATTATGCCGTGACGCCGACTTCCATCTACCTTGACAGTCGAGACGCCTGTTTCCAGCGATTCCCCATGGCAGGCAGCATCGGTGCCGGCGTTGCCCGGAAGATATCCGAGTCGGAGTACGAGTACATACCGATTGTTGACGAGGCTGGCTGGAACTTGCCCGTGGTGAAATCCATTGCGTTGGACTACGACGGAAATGAGCTTGGCGAAGCGACCGTTCGGCGCTCCCGTGGATTGAGCTATGTGGTTCCTGTTGAAAATGCATACAGCTACCGTTTGCTGTTGGGAACTGCGCCGTCGGAAGCTGGCTTGACGTCAATTCGCCCGATGGTCGCTCCGGGCGAGACGGTTGTGGTGAAGGGAGCATCGGAACACAGCGTGTCGATTCCCTCCGATGCAAAGTTCGGGAGCCGATTGTGGTTCGAGTTTGAGAATCGCTGGATTGATTTCACGGTTCAGGAGATTGCTGGCATCCAGGCAAGCGTTGACGGGGACAAGGTCGTGTTCGATATCTTTGCGCTGCGTCCCGATGTTACGTCTGTTGAATGCTTGTACGAAGGCATTTCGAAAACCGCTTCCTTGTCATCAGATGGTCATGCTCGCGTTGAGTTTGACGCTTCCCAGGATGGCATGGAGGGGATGCGCCAGCAAAAGCTTGAACTGAGATCGGGTGCGTTCCTTCAGTCATTTCCATTCGGGATGATTGTGGTGCGGCGTCCGCTAGGATATGCTTTTGACCATAAGAAGATCGTATCCAGAGGATTCTGCATTAGAGGGCAGGCCGAGGCTGATGACTTCGCTGGCACGGGAGCTGCCGTGCATGTCGATTCGATGTCATGCGGTGGACAGTCCAAAACCGGTGTCTTCATGCACCCGCCATACAAGCTAGGTGTCGGGTATTCCTTTGCCGAGTACGAGGTTCAGGTTCCGCAAGATAGATCAATGGTTCTTCGCGGCTATGTTGGCAAGCGTGACGGCGGCTTTTTAGGGGATGGAATTTGGTTCTCCGTCCAAGTCTATGAAGCTGACGGCAAGTGGAAAACGGTGATGGAAGAGCACGTGGGCAAATTCGAATGGAAGCCTTTCGAAGCGGATCTTACCCCCTGGAAAGGTCAGAAGAAACTCGTCAGGCTGGTCAGCGACGTGGGACCGAACGACAATTCCGAGGCTGACCATGCCTGCTGGGGCGACTTGAGGCTGGAAACAAAGGAATCGTTCATGGTCTATGAGCTTGATTGCCGAAACGAACTGTATGCTCAGGAAACGCCGCCGGACTACGCAAAACTCTCCGTTGAACAGATACGAAGCGCCAAGCGGGCGTGGCTATGCTATCAGGGGCAAGGTTTCAACAGCATGCCCAACAGCTACGAAAGCCATGCCGTGATCAATGGAGTAAATATAGGCCTGATGACAGAAGCCGGCGGAAGTGAAACCAAAAATATATGGTCGGAGGAAAGGCGAACTGAACTGACACCAGATGCCGTGAAGGCCCTGGGACTCTACAATAAACTGGAAGTCATTAATGCAGCCAACGACTACTATAAGCTAAGGCGCTTGAGAATCGTGCTGGAGTTGCCGGACGGAAAGCTTGTAAGCTCGAAAATCTCGACGGTCACATTCACGCAGCCTGGCTCATGGAGGTATGCCGAGGGAATCACCTTCCCGATGGAGGCGATTCCAACTATCCCAATCGGATTCTAGAAAACTGATGACATAGTCGGAAAAACGCGAAGGCGGATCCCGGGGCGGATGGATCCGCCTTCGCACTTCGTGCCATGTCGGACGGGTCGGACGGGTCGGACGGGTCGGACGGGTCGGACGGGTCGGACAGGTCGGACGGGTCGGACAAATTTTCACTGCAACAGGACTAGACGCCTTTAGGTATGGGCACCCCGGGTGCTCATACTTGAGCCGGTATATCAATTATCCCGGAGAAAGCGGGATTTTTTTCGCGAGGCACTCCCCTTGTCGAGGCGGGTGGAGGCTATGAAGTTTCAAGTCAAAATCTTATTACTTTTATTTTGTACTCGAATAGGTATGGAAAAATGGCTTCTTAAACGATTGAAATCATCAGGAATCATCCGGATTACCTAATGGGTTGTGAATCCGGAAGATTGACGATGTTTGTCGATGATAGTGCATGATTCTTGCTTGAAATTTTCCCAAAAAACGCGATTTTTTAGTGATGCAAATAAGGCTTTAGCCCACCCAACCGTAAGGGGGCCTCCGCCCCTGAATGTAGTGTGCGCG
>JAGVUR010000032.1 GCA_019136135.1 Verrucomicrobiota bacterium | reverse complement strand
CCGCGCCAATGACTTTGCGCCGTAGGCGCCTGACCATGCTTAACCCCGGGCTTCAGCCCGGGGACAGGATGCCCCCATGCCGGGGCGCCTTGTAAAGGCGCTACAGAAGACTGAAGCACTTCAATTCACCAACATGGCTAATGGAACAAAACTTATAACAACTTGATAATCAACCAATTAAAAATACATCAGGTTTCAACTGCTTTTTTTAGGACAATTCCTTATCCCCGTAATCTTGATTGCGTTCGGTTATTCAACACAAACATCTATGGAATGTACGGTGGATCACTTCGGCTTGCTGTTGCTTTGAGAGGGTATTGAAGTTCACCGCATAGCCCGAAACACGAATGGTGAGATTGGGATACTTGTATGGATGATCCATCGCGTCCTGCAACTTCTCGCGATTGAGCACATTCACATTCAAGTGATGGGACGATTGGTCAAAATAACCGTCCAACAACGATACGAGATTTTCTTTCTGCATCTCCAAATCCGTACCAAGGGTTTCCGGAACCACGGTAAAAGTGTTGGAAATCCCATCGCGACAGGCATCGTAATTCAACTTCGCCACGGAATTGAGCGATGCGACGGCGCCGTCCTTGTCACGCTGGTGCATCGGATTGGCGCCCGGCGCGAAAGGCTCCCCTTTCCGTCGACCATCCGGCGTGCTTCCGGTTTTCTTGCCATAAACCACATTGGAGGTAATGGTCAGGATCGAAAGCGTATGCTCCGCATTTCTGTAGCATGGGGTCTTGCGAAGCTCGGCGATGAAAGAATCGCAAAGCTCCTTGGCAATATTATCGACCCTGTCGTCATCGTTGCCGAAAGCAGGAAAGTCTCCTTCGATATTGAAGTCGACAATGATTCCCTGTTCGTCCCTGATCGGCGTCACCTTGGCGTACTTGATTGCGCTAAAGGAATCCGCAACCACGGAAAGCCCAGCCGCCCCAAAGGACATGAACCGATGAACCTTCGTGTCGTGCAAGGCCATCTGGATCTTTTCGTAGGCATACTTATCATGCATGTAGTGAATGACGTTCATCGTGTTGACATAGACTTTCGCCAACCACGACATGTACTTTTCATAGCGCGCCTTCACATCGTCGAAATCAAGCTGCCCATCGCCAACAGGGTCGGAAACAGGAGCGATTTGCTTCCCCGAAACCTCGTCGCGACCACCATTCAATGCCAAAAGCATCAACTTCGCCAAGTTGCACCGGGCCCCGAAAAATTGCATCTGCTTCCCGATCTTCGCAGCGGACACGCAGCAGGCAATCGCATAGTCATCGCCAAACCTAGGACGCATCAAATCATCGTTCTCGTACTGAATGGAATCGGTTTCGATCGACATTTCCGCGCAGTACTTCTTGAAGGGAACCGGCAGATCTTTCGACCACAAGACGGTAAGATTTGGCTCTGCCGCCGGTCCCAGCGTCCTAAGCGTATTGAGGAATCTGTACGTAGTCTTGGTGACAAGCGTCCGTCCATCTTCGCCCATACCGCCCAGCGACTCGGTAATCCACATCGGATCGCCGGCGAAAAGCTCGTTGTATTCCGGTGTTCTCAATTGCCTGGCGACCCGAAGCTTGATGATGAAATCGTCAATGATTTCCTGCGCCTGTTCTTCGGTAAGAATCCCTTGGGCCAAATCGCGTTCGAAGTAGATATCCAGGAATGTCGATGTCCGTCCCAGCGACATCGCGGCCCCATTCTGTTCCTTGATGGCGGCAAGATAGCCAAAATAGAGCCACTGCGTCGCCTCCCGTGCCGTGGTCGCAGGTTGCGAGATGTCAATCCCGTACATCATCGCCATTTGGTTCAATTTATCAAGGAAATCGATATGCCGATACAATTCCTCGGCCAAGCGGATATTCTCCTCGGTCATGTCTTCCTTACCGAGGTCCAGCTTGTCCTGCTGCTTGGCCTTGATCAGCGCGTCGACTCCGTACAGCGCCACCCGTCGGTAATCCCCGATGATCCGTCCTCTTCCGTAAGCGTCAGGCAATCCTGTAATCACTCCCGCGTGCCTGAGGGCCCGCATCTCCGAAGTATAGACACGGAAGACGCCGTCATTGTGGGTTGTACGGTACTTGAAATGGTCACGCACTTGGTCAGAAAGCTCGTAGCCGTAGCTTTCGCAGGCTTGCTCGACCATCCGTATCCCGCCAAAAGGATTGACGCCGCGCTTCAATGGACGATTGGTCTGCAAGCCGACGATAATCTCCGAATCCTGATCGATGTATCCAGGCTTGTACGTCAGTAGCGACGACACGGTGGTGGTATCGATATCCAGGCAACCGCCAAAGTCCTGTTCCAGTCGCTTAAGGCGTTCGACCTTATCATAGAGCTTCTTGGTACGCTCAGTTGGACCGCGCAGGAATTCCGCCCCGCCATGATAAGGGGTGTAATTCAATTGGATAAAATCCCGCACATCAATGGAATTGTTCCAATTACCCTTCTTGAAATCCAACTGGTTCATTGCCTATCGATTCCTATTCTTGCCTTCGGTTCGTTATTCAGTTTTCGTTTCAGGTTTTGCCGTATCCGCTACGGGTTCGATCTTGACCTCAATAATTCCGATCAGCTTCTTTTGCTGCTCCGTGAGTTCGGACAAATCCATTTCGGCTGCTGACTTGACCAGGTCAAGATATTTAGGTGAAGCCATATTATCGAGCTTGTCTGCCATTCTCAAGTAGCATTTCGCCAGATAGTTCTTGACAACTTCGTCTTCAGGTTTCGATTTATGAAGCCCCTGGAAGGCTATTTCCGCTTCCTCATACTTTTCCTCTTCAAACAGCTTTTGCGCCTTCTGATATTCCCTGGACAACTGGAACTTCTGGAACGCAAATATCAATGCAACGGCAACAAACAGAAGCAGAATGACATTCTTGCACGGACAGGAGGATTTTTTCTCGCCGTCACTACCGCAACCAAAGCTGCAAGCCGAACCGGCCTTTGATGCCTCTTCTGCCTTCGGCGCCTCGCTAACGCTACCTTCTTTCTTAGGATCTTCTGCCATAATTAGCTCTCCTTTTTTACTTTTTCAACGCCAATGATTTCCGCGCTATCTCCATCTGCTCTCCAGATGACTTCGTAGCCGTCCAAAAAAACACCGTAAACGCGACCGTCCTCACGCTGATAGGCTGGTCGCGGATCAGCAGAAATTACTTTAATCGCCAAATTCTTAAAACTCAAGTTCCCCCGTCGCCCAATCACTTCAAAATCCCGCTCTGCCTTTGGCGAAACTATCACCTTAAGCGCCTCTGCATTTGGCGCCGTCGGCGCAAATCCACCTATTGCATCCGGGATGCTATCGGTATAGGGCAGGTATGGCTTGATATCGAGGATTGGCGTACCATCAAGGATATCCTGACCTGTGACTTCGATAACCAGTTTTCCGTGATCGCCTTGCACAATACGCTCCATTTTCAGGACGGACAAGCCGATTGGGCTTGGGCGGAATGGCGAACGCGAGGCAAAAACCCCAATCCGCTTGTCACCGCCCAAACGCGGCGGCCTCACCGTTGCCTTCCAGCCTTCGCGAATGGCAAGATGAAACACGAACATTACCCAAATATGCGAAAAATCCTCCAGTCCCCTAACAGCATTCGGTTGATTGTACGGTGGAATCAGCTCGATCGCCCCCTTGGCTTCCTCGACCAAGCCGGGTTGACGCGGTATCCCAAACTTGGCCTTGTAGCAACTGCGCATGATCCCCACTGCGGGAAAGGTAAACTCAAGATGTTGCTGAGCCAATTCTTCGGTCATCGAACACGGTCTCCAAATCAACCCTCGGTTTTCTTGCTGTCGGTTTTAAGTACGGCAAGACACATGGCTATCACGATCAAAACCGTCCCGCTTATCGTCCAGGCATTCATCATCTTCTCGTTTTTCAGCAATCCGGTAACCCGGGCTACCTGCGCAAAAATGCACGCCAATGGAGGCTTGAGGAAAAATGCCATCGACCCGATGTATGCACTGGTCGCAGCAATCCCGCTGTAGTAAAATACATAGGCCAATGCCGTAGCAATCACAACCATGTACGTCATTTCAGGCAACGCATCCCATACCTTGCCAAACTCGGCGACAATCCCCTTGCTGGACGTCAAAAATACTAAGGGCAACGACAGAAAACCGCCGATCAACGACGAACCACCCATGTAAACCATCGCACCATACTTGCCTACAACACGCTTCGTAAAGCAAACGCTCAACGCAAACAACATCGCGGCAATACTCATCACGCCGACAGCTTTCAGCGTTGACAAATCCGCACTTCCCGACTCGAACACAAACAGGCAAACACCCCCCAAACCCAGCAACGTGGCAAGCCACTTGCGGCAATTCCACTCTTCCTTGTTCATGAATCGCGCAATCACAATCGCAAAAACAGCATTGGCGCTGAAAACAACTGCGGAGGACGATGCATTTCGAAACATATTGATTCCAAAATGGAAAAATCCCAGGCTCAACGTAATGCCGAAAAGCCCATTGAATGCAAACACGCCCCAATCGCGCATCGTCAAACGACCGCCCCTGCTGAAATAGCTTGGCAAGCCAAAGGCAAGCAACAGCACGCCAGTCACCACGAAGCGAATAAACACCATCATATTGGGATCGATGGCGTTATTCTTGTTAATCAGCTTCTGGCAAATCTCAACCGTGCTGAACAATCCGATGCCAAGCAACAGGAACAAAATCCCTTTTTTTGAAATACCTGTAGTCTTCATGATTATTTCTTCCGTTCGTTGATGACCTTCACACCCTGTGCCGCCAATGCGTCAATCCAGCCGTTGAACTCAGCATTTTCTGGAGCTTCGGCATGGATTGGAGACGATCCCATCCCCAAGCGATCAAGCTTGCCCTCGCCCAAACGATGGAACGGCATGATCTCAAACCCCTTGGCATGATCCAATTGAGCCGCCAACTTCCCAATCCCCTCAAAATGCTCCGGAATCGCGTTGACACCAGGAACCAATGGAAAACGTACTAGAACCGCGACACCCAAATCGTTGAGCATCTTCAAATTCGAAACGATCGGCTCCAATGGAACGCCTGTCAAGCGACGATGACGAGAATCATCGGTCTCCTTGATGTCGTACATGAAATGATCGACCAATGGAATGAATTTCTTCAAGATTTCAGGTTTTCCGAACCCGCTTGTCTCAATGGCGGTATCCAACCCCTTTTCCTTTGCCGCTTTCAGCAACGCCAAGCTAAAATCAGGCTGGAACAGGGGCTCGCCACCACTGATGGTCATTCCGCCGCCGGACGTCTCGTAAAACGGCTTGTCCTTCATGACCTCCGTGATAACCTCGTCAACCGACATGGTCTTGCCAATCATTTCCAATGCCTCGGCATAGCAGGTCTTGACGCATTCGCCGCAAAGCATGCAGGCTTTGCGGTCAATGATGTGCGTCCCTTGGTCATCCGCTTTATGCCCCCCGAATTTGCAGGCCTTCAGGCACGCCCTGCACCCAATGCACCTGGCAGGCGTGAAGGACAACTGCTGGACCTTGCTCTTGGATTCGGGATTGTGGCACCAAAGGCAGTTCAATGGACAACCCTTCAGGAAAACCGTAGTCCTGATGCCAGGACCATCGTGAATCGAAAACCGCTGTATGTCAAAAACCGTTCCTTTCATGCTCTGCTTTCTCAATGTTCCAACTGATTCAAGGTACGCTCGATCGCACCGCGATAGCGGTCAACCAATCCGCGGGCGTGACGCCCCATCGCCTCGCGCTCGCCAGAATCCTCTACTAGCTTGCGTAACGACGGCAAAAAGTCATCATCCTGTTCAACTTCTACTGACGCCTGAGCCTCCTTGAACAAAGAAGCCACCTGCCGGAAGTTCTCCATGTGGCTTCCATGCAGGATCGCCTTGCCGAAGATTGCGGGTTCGATGATATTGTGCCCACCAGTCTGTCCCGCCAAACTCTTGCCTACGTAAGCAATATCGGATGCGCCATAGAAGTTCATCAGTTCGCCAGTGGTATTGACCAACAGCACATCGACAATCCGCGTGTCGGCCTTCGCATGTTCATCGGGCTTTGACAATCTGTAGGTCAATCCCATTGAATCCAGCAGTTTACCAACTTCAGGCGCTCGCTCGCAATGCCTGGGCACCAGGATCATTTTCAGTTCGGGATGCTCGGACTTCAGCTGGATATATGCCCGGCAAACCAATTCTTCCTCCCCGGAATGCGTGCTCCCGGCAGTGAAAACCAAACGCTCCCCGGAACCAAAGCACTGATCCAAAACCTGGCTCTTGTCCGCATTCTTCGTCTCGGGAACCTGGTCAAATTTCATCGTGTCGCAAACGACAACCCGTGGATCGTCGCCTAAAACACGGCAAATGCGCTTGCGATCCTCTTCGGTCTGAACGCAAATGCTGTCAAACTTATCAAACAAAGGCTTAAAAATGAACGCCCACTTGGCATAGCCACGGCTTGACCTGTCTGACATCCTGCCGTTCACCAACGCCACCTTCGCACCAATACTCTTCGCGCAACAAATCAAGTTCGGCCAGATTTCGACTTCGAAGATCACCAGCATGATGGGCCTGACTACCTTGAGGGTGCGTCTAACCGCGAAAAAGCAATCGATCGGGCAGTAAATCAGCATGACGTTCTCAGGCAATTTTGCCTTTGCAGTATGGAAAGCCGTGCTTGTGCTGCAGGAGAAGACCAGGTCGCCCTGAGGAAATTTGGCTTGCCATGCCTTGATGAAGGTCAGTGCCGCGATGGTTTCGCCAACGGAGACCGCATGGATCCAGACTGGCTTTTTCAGTTCCTTGAGGCGGCGTTTCTTGTCGCTACCGATAATTCCCAAGCGTTCCCAGTATTCTTTGGTGAGCCCGCCCCGTCGAATGATATGAACCAGATAGAAGGGGAGATAGCAAAGGAAGAAAATAGGAAAAAGCAGGCTGTAGATGAATTGGAACATAATGCTTTGGAAATGATGTTTTTTTGTGATTGTGGGGAATTGAACTGGTTTAATTATCGCTAGGCGTCAAGCGGCCTGCGCGAGATGACCATCAGGGTTTGGTCATCTGCCTGCGGTGTGTCTTCCGAGAATTTCTTTACTTCCCCGATAATGTGTGCAATGGTTTTCTTTGGGGATTCCGCACACTCCTGGAAGAGTTTCCAGAACCTGCCATCCCCAAACAGCTCTTGCAAACGGTTTTTCGCCTCGTTGATACCATCGGAATACAGGCAGATCTTCATTCCCGGCTCGAAGTTGAACGAGACGATTTCAAAGTGCGTCGACTCATCATTGGGCCACATTCCCAAAGCGTGTCCTGCAGGCTTCAGCACCTTCAATTCACCGCTTGCGCTCCTTAGCAACAACGGCGTATGACCAGCGCAACCAAACTTGCATTCATGCTTCGACATGTCAATGAGCAATGCATTCAAAGTGACAAATTGAGACGGATCCGAATGGGCGTGAATCAAACGGTTCAAATCCAAGAGAAACGACTCGACATCAGTAAACCTGTCATTCAGGCAACGAACAAAACTCCGGCACATCGAAGTCATCAAACAAGCAGGCAAATTCTTGCCCGCAGCATCGGCGACAATCACTAAAACACGGTTCTCGTCCAATTCCGCAAAGTCGTAGAAATCGCCGCTGACCTCCATCGCAGGAGTCTGGTACGCGGCAAAACGATATACGCCAAGCCTGGGGGGAATCGCAGGCAAAAGCAACTTCTGCATCTTCGAGTAGGAAGCAAGCTCCTGGACAATCCGATCCTGCTTCTGACGCTCGGTGTAAACCAAAATCAAACTCGCAGCCAATGCCGCCTGAATAGACAAGCCCTCGAACTCCTCTAAATCATTGTTCGAATACGGCTCGGTGGTCTGCTTGCGATTCACAGCAACAATCAAACCGATGAAACGACCCTCGAACGTCAACGGAACAGCCATCATCGTATCAATGCCACGAGGCAAGTTGATCTGCTGATAACGACCGAAATTCACTGAAGACATCGAGTCGATCACCTCGCCAAGCAAACCCTCCCCGCTGCGGATAATCTCCTTCTTGAAATGAGCCGAACGATTACGGCTGTTCTCAATGATCTTATCCTCAATCCCAATCGACATCTCGGAAAATATCGGGAAAGGACCGACGCACGCCGCGCCCTTCACTTGCTTTAGGCCCGGCTCCGCGCTGGAATCAAGCACATAGATCCCAACCGACTCTGCGTTGATCTCCTCCCAAATCTGGGATACAAGAATATCCAGCGCCTCAAACGTTTCCTTAACCGTAGCCAACTTCTCGGTAAAAAGCCGCAAGGTACGCTGATGGGATTCCTGACGAGACTGAATCTGCAACTTCTCCGATTCCAAATTGTGGATGCTCGTCACGCCCCACGTCACAATCGTCGTCAAAAACAAGACAACCAACAAAAATAGCAATGGCACAATAAAGTCCATAGACTCATTCCTAATGATAAACTCGACTTCCCAGCCGAAAGTCAAGACAAAAAATACCCCAACTTATTTGACGATACATAATATTAACAGCACTTGCCAACTTTTCAATGCACTATTGACCATTTTTGCCTCTTCTTTTCACAATAAGCACAAATATTCAAACAAGAGCATTTTGTGTTGTTTTCGTACTACTATTGCCCAACTTCTTGTTTTTTCTAAAGGAATTTTCTGAAAGCCAATCCTTGAGCCAGTGCCACACAATCACTTTTCCAAACCCGTCCCAGTCCCAAAAACACAAATCCCCCAATCCCGCCAGAAAAAGGCATGTCACATGCAATTTGAGTACAAAACTGATGATTTTTTGCGTTGGTTTCAGGAGGTTTTTTCGGAAGAAATCCCAAAGTCCCAGAGTCCCAGAGTCCCAGAGTCCCCATTTGTCCGACCTGTCCGACCCGTCCGACCCGTCCGAGTAGTCAGGCTGAAGTTATTTCAACGAGATTCGTGGATCGATAAGCACATAGCAGAAATCGGACAGCACATTTCCCAGCAATCCAAGTATGGACGTTAATGCGATCGTCCCCATAAATACGGGATAGTCGCGACCAACCACAGCCTCCAAGCTCAAGCTTCCCATGCCAGGTATTTCAAAAACGCGCTCGATGATCACGGAACCAGCAAACATGATGGATAGGACGCCGCCGAACCCTGTCGCAATCGGAATCAACGCATTGCGCAATGCGTGGCACCACAGGACCCGAGCGGTGCTTCCACCCTTGGCATACACGGTACGAACATAGTCGCTGTTGATCTGCTCCAACAGTGAATTCTTCATCAGCAAGGTCAATACGGCAAAGCTTCCGACCATATAGCATGTCACAGGAAGAATCAGATGGCGAAGGAGATCGACACAACGATCCCAGAATCCAAGCGATTCGAAATCCTGTGAGTAGAAGCCAGTCGCGGGCAAGATGTCCCACAACCCGTCAACCGTTCCGCAAAACACCATTTTCAGAACCATTCCCAAGGCAAATGCAGGAATGGCATATCCGACGAAGACGATGACGCTCGATACCAAATCAAAAGGTTTTCCATGCCAAAGCGCCTTAAGGACACCAAGGGGAATGCAGACCAGGTAGGTCAGCAGAAAACCCGTCAACCCAAAGACCAGGGACACGGGAAAGCGCTCGCTGATCATCTGCCAAGCCGTCTTGTTGGGAAACTTGTACGACTCCATCTGCAACCCGATCTTGTCATCAACCAGCCATTTCCAATAACGCTTCAAAAATGGCTGGTCGAATCCATAATGCTTTCGGATGTAATCCCGTTGCGTTTCCGTGATGGAACCCGCTTCCGATTGACCGGTGCTGGCAACAGACTCGCCACCCTGCTCCCCGCCACGCATCCGCATAATCGCCTGCTCAACAGGACCGCCAGGAACAAACTGGGTGATCCCAAAGCAAAGAAACGTAATGCCCAAAAAAGTGGGTATGATCAACAACAAACGACGAAGAAAGTACTCTTTCATACCTATTGGCGAAAAGGCAAATTAGTCCTGGACAAGATCGATCGAAACCTGGGATGGAGCCTGGACAACAGGCGCCTTGCCGGCTTCCAAGGTCACCGACACCGGACCGTAAGGAGTCGGATACGTCCCCTTCGCGTACTCCAAATCCGCCAGGTTCGGCTTCAGGAGAATCCGCTTGGAGCCTGGCTCGACCACGTTGATGCCCAGTACCTTTTGGCTTAGGCACGCCGAAGGACCGCCTGCCCAGCCGTGGCAAAGGCTATGGCGCAAGCCCAAATAGCAGTACTTGCCGAAATCCGCATGGAGATCCTTCTTGCCGGGAATCGGAGGCTCGTCAATGCGATTGGAATTGACGACCCAATCCAGATCGAAATCTTCCCAGAACGAAGTTGCGCCATGATCCAGCATCGCACCCCAGTACTTGCGCATGACATTGAGCGCTGACTGAACTGGCTGCGCCAACAGCATATAGTACCCGAAGAAGGTGCTGACCCCACGCGTCGGATTCGTCGTCAGCACCTTGGTGCAATCGTCGATCTCGCCCAATGTAAGCATAGCGGCTGCTGTTTTGTATCCGAGGCTATCTGGGACGATTTTCTTAAGCCATTGGTTTCGCTCATCTGCTAGTTGCGCCACCTCCACTTCTCCAAGAATAGCGCTGAGGAAGGCTGCTCGCTTGAACATCATGGCGAAGAGTCCCCGCCCCCCTGCCAATTGTACTTCCTTGTTGTCATTGGTCGGCCAATCCAGGAAGCACCAATTTCCGCGCAGATCCATCGTGCCATCCTCGGCGATCATTTCCGAAAAATGCCTAACCAATCCCAACAGGTAGTCCTTCTGTTGCTTCAGGTACTCCATGTCGCCCCGGTGCATAAAATAGTCGTACTGGTTGATCACCCACCAAAGAGAGTACGTCATGATCCCGTTCATGTACTGGGGAAGAGGAGTCCGGTCACGAAGGAAGTCAAGGCTCTTGGGAATGAGCGAAACGTCGTCGAAAGCCGCCAAAATCACACGGATCTCAGGATTGAGGTCACCAAGCCAGACCAGCCTGTCACGCTTGATTCCATCGTAGATGTAATCCTGCATGTTCAAATGGACGGTATAGACTCCCGTATCCCAAATCTTGTTCAGTAGCGGATCGCTGCACTCGAAGGAACCGACCCGGGGCAAATCCCGCATCAACGACACCGCGATGATGTTCATCAACGGCATCGGCTCGCCCAATATGTCAATCCTGACAAACCTGAAACCCGTGCAGCCGTACTCCAACATCCCCATCCGAGGACAATCCAACTCAGTGTCGTGAATCGAATGATCCTGGTTCGGCTGAGACATCGCCTCGCTGACAGATTCGCCAAAACGTATCCGAATGCGACCTACGGCAGCACCGCCAACACCAGTGACTAAACGAATCCCACCATGCAACTCGCGACCAAAGTCAAGCAAAACATAAGCGCCGCGCTCGACGAAAATCTGATCCGCAGGAGCCAAGGGACCAAAACTCTGTATCTCACGACGACCGACGAAAAAATCCGGCTCCGACAACCCGCTGCTCATCACCGTCCGCACCGCAGGAATGTATTCCCTTACACGATCGTCACGTATGGCATCCTTGTACAAACCCATTGACTTGCTCCTTTGGCTGATGTTATGAACTGATTACTTAAACAGCAATACCTCCTTCAATATAACCCCAACACCTTGCGTTTCATAACACCAAATCAACCAAAATACCCCCAATCCGTAGATTTTGCCCTCCAACATCGTCTATGTCCCATAGTCTCAGTCCCAAGACCCAGTCCCATAGGTCACATAGGTCACATTATGTCTCATAGGTTCCGGTCCCAGTCCCAGTCCCTTAAAAAATCAGTCGCCATCATCCCGAACTTGGAACTTGGTCACCTGCCTCTCCTTGCCATCATCATAGTTGGTTACCCAATCCAACACCGTCCCACCAGACTCAGCATAATACGGACTGACCAGGAAATTCGATTCCCCCTCCCGCAAGACCTCGTACTCGCCTACCTGAAAATACTTCCCCTCGTGCAAATCGTATACCGTTTCGTCCAGCGAGGGCACGGGAGTAAACGGATACATCATCTCAAAGACACGCGCACGGGCGGAAGAAGGAATCTCGTACATCTCAACCTCAACGCCAATCGATAACATCACACGACGGGTCGGGTACGGCAAGCGATCCTGGGTACCGGTAATAGCAAGAAGTATCATCTTCTCTGGCCGGCTGAAATCCTCAGCGCTAGAACACTCCCCACGAGGGCGGCTCGATACCTCATCAGAATACATCGTCACGGCTACAGATCGCATCGTTTCTTGTTTCTTGTCTGACATCAATTCTCCTTGGATTCGATTGTTCTAAATCTCTCGATACACCACACATCCTCATACCCAATTGATACAAATCAAAAGGATAGATCCGAATTGCAATTTTTGAATTACATCCGAAACAAGAATAATGTTATTCATGCCTAAAAATTTTCAAATAAATCAAAGTAACTTTCATTTACTTTCCTTTTTTATCATAAAAAGGAATAGATTATCATCATCATCCAAGGAAATCATAGGAAAAATATTTTGTGTCAAGGATTTGACAAGTTTTTGATTGATAGGATATTAGGCGCTATGCAAAACACTGAAGTTCCATCAAGGGTCGCCATGCCTTCATTTTTTGGTTTTTTATGCCGTCAAGTGCGTCGTGGTTTAAGCGGCGGAGGTCCGACGTTCAAGTTGGGGATGATATTGTTCCTCTTGAACTGGCCTGTTGGCTGGGGTGGCGGTGCCCTTTGTGCATTGCTTGCCGCCGCCTATAAATCGAAATTCTGGCTATTGGCGGCAGGTTTTCTGTACATTTTTTCGTGGATTATGCTGGGTGTAGCCACGATTCTATTGGGCGTTGACGCGAAAAAACGCTTGCTTGCCCAATACAAGAAATCTCGAATCGCATTTGACAGGCTGAAGAAATATCGCCTTGCAAAGTTGAAGACGAAGGATTAGGAAGCTTCAAAACCGTCCGACCCGTCCGACCCGTCCGACCCGTCCGACCCGTCCGACCCGTCCGACCCGTCCGACCCGTCCGACCCGTCCGACCCGTCCGACCCGTCCGACCCGTCCGACCCGTCC
>JAGVUR010000033.1 GCA_019136135.1 Verrucomicrobiota bacterium | reverse complement strand
ACACCCTACCACAGCTATAGTAGTGATGTTTTCGAGTTGGCTCGAACCAACTCCTGGCCGTTTCCGCCCACGGATGGCGGTTCGGTCAGAAACGAAGGCCGTGAACGGTTACAATTTTTGCAGACTCAAGAAGGTCTTTTTGAAATGAAGTATGATCCATGAATAAAACCCTTTGGTCACGATAATTCCGCAGATGATCAGGCTGCAGTAAAACGGGATTGGGTGCAGTTTTCTCCAGGTGGCCCAGCTCACCCATCCCGCAGAGCTTGACAAAGATTTGTCAGATTTTTTACTTTACAATAGTATGTGCTATTTTCAAGCCGCTCCACTCTTTTTCGTACTAGTTCAAGTTTTCTTACCCGTTCCATATGAAAACATTACGTCAGCCTCCACAACCATGCCGATTCCCATAGTCCTAGCCCCATGTCCCACTCCCATACGCTCATTGATGGCAAAAAGCCCCACCAACTAAAAAAGCCCCTTTGTGAGGTATGTATCACGTTGGGGGCTTTTGAGAAGTTGGTGCCCTCGGGCGGACTCGAACCGTCGACCAATTGATTAAGAGTCAACTGCTCTACCGACTGAGCTACGAGGGCACGTAAACCTTGATTGTCAAAATGGTGCCCTCGGGCGGATTCGAACCGTCGACCAATTGATTAAGAGTCAACTGCTCTACCGACTGAGCTACGAGGGCGTCCAAAAAAAGAAAACGTTTTAAAGTACACCGGAATTCGGTTTTGTCAAGGAAACCGAGACTGTTTTATTTCCGGAAATTCCATGACAAAACCTGAAAACTGACACGCTTTATGGAGTTGACTACTTCCTCCAGCCACGGACTCCAAAGACTCCCTTGCCCCAAGGGTTGAGGTCTTTGAGTCCACTGGCCTCGACCGCATCGGCCATTCCGTCGCGCCAGGCGCGCAACACCTTGGGATCCCGCGAGTAGTGCGCCATATCGACAACCAGTTCTTCCGGGACTTCCAGTGCCTTCTTGGCGTCCGCAAGCCACTTGGTTTCGGCATTTGTCTTTTGCGGTTTTGCCGAGACGATAGTGATCGCTTCTTCCAGGATGCAGGCATAGGCGTAGTCTTCCATGCCGTCACGGTAGTTTTCCAATCGGATCGAGGGGAGCGGGTTTCCATCCTTGTCGCAATGGAAGAGCGATCCATCTCCGTGGTATGTCGTCCAGCTGACCGGGTTCCATGAGGTAAATGGTCCTTCCGCAGGATCAATTCCCTTGTTTTGGTTCCAGATCGTGGTTGCGTAGTAGAGGAATCCATCGGGCCTGAACTTGGCGGTTTGGGCACCCATCAGCAGACGGGATTCAATCGCGGCATATTCCACAAACCAGTTGGTATGGGGATTGTGCGGGCCGCAGCAGATGTACCACCACACGTACTTGCCGGCCTTGCGGGCTTTTTCAGCCTTCGCAATGTCAAACCTCGGAGTCAAGGGACACCAGGCGTCAATGGTTTTGACGACAGTGTCCGCGCCGAAGCTATGGTCGTAGCTGGTCGTCATCAGAATCACGCCGGGGAATGCGTCCCTCAATGCCTTGGCACAACGTTCCAGGATCGGGAATTGATCGTCGCCCCGTTCGTCAAAGCCGTAGATGTAGGCATATTCCAGGAGACCGAGTTCCTTTGCCTTCTCGTAGGAGGGGCGGATGCGGTCGATGCAAGCCTTCATCTTCTGCTCAAAACCATCTTCGGAGACGCCGCCGTTGAAGACGTTGCCCAGGTTGAAGGCGGTCAAGCGCCCTTGCTTATGGAGGTGCTGGACCACATCCCAATCCGGAGGTCCCTGCCGATACAGGTGGTCGAAGTCAATCTGGTAATCAGCCAGGAAGTCAGCGTACTTGAAACGCATCGTTTCCCAAGGTTCCTTGACCGACATCTGAGGACGGTAATTCGTCGAAATCGCAGTCGGCAACGCCGTATTGATAGGAACATTGAAATCACGAACCTTGACCGCAAGGGCGAGTTCGATGGGCTTAGCGCCATCGGCCTTGACGACAATCTTGCCACGATACAAGCCAGCTGGCTGCGTCTTGCCGGCACGCAAGCGTATCCAGAAGGATTGAACATCACCGGACTTGATTGCAATCGGCCCGCAACCCTTCAAGATCGGATCCGGCCACCAGCCGACGTAGGACACCTTGTACGGCGGACGCTTCGTCGTCTTCACGTAGCCAACCGTATCGACCTCAACACCCTCAAGCTTCACACCCTTGTCGTTGACGACATCAACGGCAGACACCGTCACATTGCTCAAATCATCCGTCGTGGGAGACACCAAGACCTGGAAGCTCTCCCACTCGTTGCGGGCCAACGACATTTCGACGCTCTTCGTAGCATCCGCCTCAAACTCCACATCGCGAGGAAGAACCTTGACCATCGAACTCGCCGTGCCAACCAGCATCTTCTCCGTATCAAGGCCTGCCCCCAACGCCGCCTTGTGGAAGGCGAACATCGCGGGCTTCCGACGCAGCAACGCGGGCATCTCTTCCAGCTTGCCAAACAACGCATCCAAATCCTCCATCGTCAAGTCATCCCGCTCCAACTGCTTTTTCAGGTTGGTGATCGTCATGGTAATCGATCGCTTCGCATTGGCGAGACGTTGCTTCAATTGCGGATGGTCGCTGATCTCCTCCAACTTCGCAATTTGCTCATCAGCCAATTTTCGCGCTTCGACGATTGCCTGCTCGCTCAATGCCGCAACTTCCTTGACGTACGACGCAGGCACCGGAGGTGTCTTTTCACCGGACTTCAGCAACATTATGTTCCCGACATACAGCTCCATGTCGCCCTCGGGACGCTGGGTAAACAGATGCACGATCGACATGTCCTTCCTATCCACAGTCTTAGGAATGGTATCCAAGGGGAAGATAAAACGCTTCGCCATGCAGCCGCCGATCCGCATATTGGCATAAAATGCCTGACGGAATGGGATCTTCGAGTCCGAAGCAAACATGCTTAAGCTAAAATTACCGGGGTTGGGATTCGTGATGTCAACTAAAATCCGATCGTATCCTGACCAGTCCGCAATCAATGGCTTCGCCTCGCAGGAGGGCCACTCAGGCATCCCCTTCTCCCACTTGGGCGACTTGAAGCAAAACGAGTGCTTGCTCCCGCTGGCAAATCGATCCGCAGGCGTCAATGGAGCCAACTTGCCGGAAGCCTGCTTCCATTTCGAAAAATCCGCCGCGGAATCATATCGGAACAGATGATCCGCACTCATTACCGTCATGCATGCGCATAACGAAATCACTTGACAAAACCCAAATCTCATGATCGTACCTCCTTTTTACCATTCACCATTCACCATTCACCATTCACCATTCACCATTCACCATTCACCATTACATGGTTTGTAAAGCCGTGGGGCATCAGAGCCATCCTATGTCCAAACAATTCCGATTCACGATCCATGTACGACAAATTGTCCGCAGTCACGATTGTCATCGTATTCTTGCCCTGGCGAATCACGCCGCCGATGTCAAAGCTCCTGTCCGGTCCCAGCGACAATCCGCAGTGGGTTCCATTGAGGATCAGTTCGGCGCAGTCCCCCTGCCCTGGGATTACCAACTTGGTTGGCAGGACATCGTTAGTCCATTCAAAGGAGGTTTCGTACTTGAATTCCCCGCAGAATCTTGTCATGCCTTCCAACAGGTTCAGGTTGAAGGGTGCCGTTTGCGCCTTGATCAGCTTGAATTCCTTGGAGGTCGCGGATCGTGCATAAATATCGTACACCAGTTCCAACGGCTTCATGGAGCCACAGTCGTATGGGTACTCTGGCACATCGCCGGTCTCCCCGAAAATCGCCACCAGCAGCTGCTGGGGAGACAGTTTCAACCTGAAACCATCGCCAGAAGCCTGAGGACGATACACGGCATTGCGCCAGGGATCGTACAAAACACAAGAACCAGACCAATCGCCATGAACAACCGTGTCGACAGACTCCCGATCCTCATTCAAAAACATGCACAACTCAGTGCCGTCATCACGAACACAATCGTAAAAACGCAAGCCCTTCGACTTCGTTGCAAAACGGACGCGACGAGTCAATATCCTATCCAAGCAAGAAACCAACCATTCCATCGATGGAGTACGGACATCAGGCAGCAATTTCAATGCGTTCGACTTGCCAAACTCCGTCTCCATGGGCTCACCATCAACAAAAATCACCTCCAGTCCATCGCGGCTAAATTGCGCGAGACGATCCAGCAACGCCTTCGGAATTCGCTCCCCATAGGGCAAAACCAACGCGCCGTACGACTCCCGGGCAACCAATAGCCGCCCATTCTCCACCGTTGCGTCTCTGAGCAGGGTATCCATCGGCAGGATATCGTAGTCGAATCCGCCATGCGCCAGGCACGTCGCCACATCATCCAGCTCCTGGTATTGTCCTCCCATCCAGTCGTTTTCCGCGTTGTAGTAGATTGCCAGGTCCGGTCGATGGGTTGGCTGTCCGCCCATCAGATGGCAGACTCGTTGGACGTAGTTGAAGAGCTTTTGATAGGCTGGGGTTTGCGGGTTGTATCCTCCTGCTGTAAAAGCCGGCGGCATGTACCAACGCCTGTAGTTTTCAGGAAAGTCCCTCAGCAGTCCTGTTGTTTCACCGGTCTCCTCGGCAAATTGCTTCGGCACGACCATCGAGAATTCATGCGGAATGAAGTGCGTTGTTCCGTTGGCGAGGAAGAAGTTGTATAACGCAAACTGGACAGAAACGCCTGCCGGCCAACCGTAGCCACCCATGATTTCGCACAGCAGTCGACCTTTCATCCGTGGATTGATATGCGCAAGAGATGCAGTCATTTTCGCCAAGGTATGATGGTAGAACTTGTAGCTGTGCTGACGTTCGATGATGTTCGCCGTATGGTCGATCGTATTGATTCCGGGAACCATCTGGTTCAGCACGATATCGACTCCTGCCATATCCTGGCCATCCATCGAACGGTACAGGTGACCGCAACCAAACCCCAAGTGCTTGTGGGCACCGGCATCTTCAAGGTTGTGGCCGATGTAGCTCACGCCATGCTCGCGGCACCAATCCCCAAGCTGGCAGCTGTAGTTGACGCGCCAACGTTCAGTGATCTCGTCCATGTACGCCAAACGATACAACGGACTCAAGCCGTCAACCTCGTCCCACATCGCCGGCAATCGCAACCATACCTCGTCCTCCGTATGACCGGTGCGTTTCGACAAGCTGGCGGCCATGTCGTCCCACCAGCAATGAAACCGCTCCATCTGCCCCATGCGGTAATCCGTAAAACCAGGATGGTACTCGCCATTGCAATTCCCAAAGGATGGCTCGTCAGAAAAGAACCCGACGATCGACTTCCCGAAATGCTTCCCCAATCGAGCATAGATCTTCTCGTGTACCTCATCGATCAAGTGCCGACAGGATTCCTTGGACAGCATGGTGATATAATAAGCGAATCCACGTTGCACCTGGGGATCGGCCTTAATCACAAAATAGACTCGCCAAACCCCTGCCGGCAAATCAATCAGGCACAAACCGTCGCGAAGACAATCGCGCAAATCAACAGGATCCCCATAACTATGCCCGCTGTACTCGTCTCGACGATAGGCCGAAACCGACAGCACCTCCTCCTGCTCCGTCAACTTAGGAATCTTGACTGCGCCTCCCTCAAGGAGCCCAACGAGATCAATCGGCTGGATCCTCAAGTTTTGCGGCCTGAACTTCTTGTTTTCTTCTTTTCTCAACGAATCATTTGCGCTTCCTGTGGCGACATGTGAATCATCGAGAAGCCAAATCCCCATATTGATTTTCTCGGCATACTCGAGTACCTCATCCATCACTTCAAACCAGTTTTCCTTGCAAAACCAGTTTCCCCCTCGATTTTCGAGTGTCACCTGATGGATATTCAGGCTCTTGATATGATCAAGCGCCTTGCACACGGTTTTGGCATCTTCACCCGCATACCACAGAAAAGGAAGAAGATAGTTGTCGGTTTGCCCATTCAAGCACTCTTGAAGTCTATTGTCTCTCATAACAGATCAAGCGCATTCAATTTTGGTAATATGGTCGAAAATAACAAATTCGCCTCTTTTACGAAAAAGTCAAACGAGAGCCTTACTTGAAATTACATTGAATGGCAATTTATTAAACGATACTGGAATTAGCTCCGGAGGGGCGAGGCAGGCCATTTCCAGGCGACGCCCTGGGATGGAAACACCACATCCAAAATTTTTATATCATGAACTCCATCCTGTTGAAAAATGTTCTGGTTCATAACGCGATACAACATATCCTGATCATTGGAAACAAAATCGCAAAAATCGGTTCCATACCCGAACAACCTGCATCCGAAACCTTGGATTGCAAAGGCAAGCTCGCCGCTTTCCCGCCATTCTACAACACCCATAACCACGCCGCAATGACGCTGCTTCGAGGATATGGCGCCGATGTCACGCTCGATGACTGGCTTGGCAAATTCATCTGGCCAATCGAAAACAAAATGAATGCCGAGGACATCTACGCAGGAACGCGATTGGCCATCCTCGAAATGATCAAATCCGGAACCGTATTCTTCAATGACATGTACTGGTTCCCGGAGGCAATCGTCAAGGCCGTAGAGGAAATGGGCATCCGAGCATGCGTCGGATTGCTGCAAATCTGCGGCCCCGACGGCGAAATCCTAGACCGAAACCGAATTGGAAACCAACAGCTCGAAGCCATGCCGCACTCCGATCGAATCATGCTCGCAGTCGCACCACACGCAATCTACACAGTCAGCGAAAAACGATTGCGGGAAATCGCATATGAAACCAAAAACAACAATCGAATCATACATATCCATGCCAATGAAACCAAAACCGAGGTGGATAATTGCGTAGAGCAATATGGACGCCGACCGATTGAAATGCTCGATGAATTCGGTTGCCTGACCGAACGGACAATCCTGGCGCATGCCGTTCATTTGAACGAACACGAACGCGAATTGATCCGTGAACGCGGTTGCTGGCTAAGCCATTGCCCCACATCAAACCTAAAGCTCTGCAGCGGAATGTTCAATCTGGACACGGTTGAACGAGTCGCGGGAATTACAAAGACCACATTGGGCACCGACGGTGCCGCGTCCAACAACAACTTGTCGATGCTCGAGACAATGAAGATCGGATCGTTGGTGGCGAAGACCTCATCCGATTCCGTATTGAGCGGCACCTCGTCCCAGATGTTCGAGATGGCGACGGAACGCGGCGCCAGAGCCTTTGGGTTGGATGCGGGCGTACTTGCGGAAGGCAAGTTGGCAGACGTGATGCTGGTCAAGCTGGATCATCCTACGATGGTCGCAGACGCCGACCTGATGTCAAACCTGGTCTATGCGGCGGATTCAAGCGTTATACATTCAGTAATATGCAATGGCGAATTTGTGATGCGTGACGGAATCGTGCCTGGCGAGGATGAGATCATCGCCGAAGCCAGGGAGCGTTGGAGGCATTTGAAATCATTGATTTGATGAGACAACAGGAGGTACCCTATGCGTCGATGTCTATTAGGTGGTTTGGCATTGTTGGCTTCAGCGATATCCTTTGCTGCTCCCGACTACGTCATCGAGTCGTTCCCAGGCGATCAAGTCCCTGACTACTGGCATTTCCGAGGCGTGAAGGCGACCAAGGTGAAGGATGGCGTCAAACTGGTCTATCCCAAGTATGTGGAAGGGGAAGACATGTGGCCCGCATCGATCATCGATTTCGGCAAAGGGGGATTCACCTCGAAAGATTGGTCAAACCACAAGTACCTGGCCTTCTACGTCTTCTTCGAATCGGAAAAAGACAGCATCATCATGCTGCGACTCGACGATACGCAGAAAAATATCGTCCAGGAAACCTTCGAACTGAAAGCCAATGAACTCAATGTATTCGCAATTGCTACTGAACGGCTCGCAAAACGAGGGCTTAACCTAAAGGAAGTCTGCCACTTCGATATGTTCATGGAGCGACTGAAGGAAGATCATGTTCTGATCTTCCATGGCGTCAAGCTCTCAGACCAGCCATACCCGAAGGAAGTAGTGGACAAATGGATCAAGGAAACGCTCGATCATCTGGAAAAGGCACAGAAACAAGTCCAAGAAGTTGACGATGGAAAACAAAAGAACTGGCTGCTTGAGCAAATCGCAGAAAAAATCGAATTCCTAAAAGGCAATGCGACAATAGCCGAAAAACTCGATTTCTACAACGGAGACTGGCTTGCAGCATTCCCAGATAGAGTGAGACGGCTTGAATTCTACAAGAATTTCGCCAATGCACCCTATGTGGTCACGCCGATTCCAACAACGCTCAAGCTGATGCCCGATCAAGTCCCGCCGCAACACTACGGGGACGACTTGCTGACCTTGCACGCAGCGAAGGGTGACGCGGAAAGCGTCCAGCTTCTCGTCGCCAATGGAAGCCAAAAGCTGGCAACCACAATTGACGTGACCGAATTCGTCTCTGAAGACGGCAAGACCACGCTGAAGCTGGAACTGTCGCCAGTCGGCTTCATCCCCGTGGCAAATCCAACGCCACGCCCCTATGGCTTCGGTACCCAAGGACTTTTCCCGGACGTCCTGCTCCCGACACGTCAAATCAAGGTCGAACCATTCCAAAACCAACCCTTGTGGCTCTCCGTGTGGGTGCCCGAAGATGGAAAACCAGGGATCTACAAGGCGACAGTCACCATCACCCCGGAAGGCGACCTGCCCAAAAAACAAATCCCAATCACACTCAAGGTCTACAACGTCACGCTGCCCAGGCACGGGAAACTCCATACATGCTGGGTCTGGCAAGACCATAATACAGACAAATGGTTCAAAGGTGACCACGACGAATTCCTTAAATTGAACCTTAAGTACAGATTCGACCTGGATCGACTGATCTCAAGCGCGTCACTCCCATGGAACAAGGTCTTCTCAGTTGACGAAAATGGAAAAGTAACGGCAAATTGGAAGGAATTCGACGAACGATACGAATACTGGTGGAAGCTCGGGAAAAACACATTCAACGGATACTCCGCAAAATGGTTCGGATACGGACCAATGGAAAAACAAATCAATGTCGATGTCGAAACCCAAAAACTCAGGCTCGCAGTCCAGCATCTCAAGGAAAAAGGATGGATCGATAACTTCTACACCTACGTTTTCGATGAGCCGCCGCCAAGCCACACCGAGGGCGCCAAGGGAATCCTTAGATTCTTCAAGGACGCCGTCGGCCATGATGCCCATATCATCCTGACAGCCTGCCATCCCAACTTGTCCGACTACGAAGGACTCGTCAGCATTTGGACGCCCCACATCAATCTCTACGATACCGAGTACCTGGCCAAGCGACAGGCGGCAGGAGACCATGCCTGGATGTACACATGCATCGGAACAGTCAGGACAACCTACCCCGACACATGGCGACTCGACAACTACGGAACCGGGCACCGCGCCGTCGGCTGGTGGCTCTTTAAGTACAATGTCGAAGGCTATCTCTACTGGGGTGTCAACTATTGGCAAAGCAACCCGTGGGCGGACGCGATGACGTTCCCAAACGGAAACGGAGACGGCTCGATGTTCTACCCGGATCCCGAACGGAAAGCACTCCCGTTCCCAAGCATCAGGGCCGAAATCGTTCGAGATGGCTTCGAAGACTACGAACTCCTGCATCTGCTTAAGGAAAAGTACGAGAAGACAAACGACCCGGAAATCAAAAGCATCCTGCAGTGCGACGAAATCATCTACGATACCAAGCACTACAACCAACTCGATGACCTCAAGTACATTCAACTCCATAAGAGGATACTCGAACTCCTCGAAAAATAATCGCAAGCAAAAGGAAATATCATGAAAGCTAAACTCTTTATCGTTCTCGCAATGATTCTCACAGCCTCAATGCAGGCGAAATCATTCTTCTGCGAAGGGGAATACAAAGGACACCTTCAAGGAATGACAACGGACGGCAAGTCAATCTGGTGGAGCTTCACGGTAGCAATCGTCAAAACAGACGCGGAAGGCAAAATCATCGCCGAAACCAAGGCGGACAGCCATCAGGGCGACCTCTGCTGGCATGACGGAAAAATCTATGTAGCAGTCAACCGCGGCGCCTTCAACAAGGAAACAGGGCACAAGGACTTCATCTATGTCTTTGATGCGGATACCCTTGAACTCCTCCAAAAGCATCCGATCCTGGATGAATACGGACACGGAGCAGGCGCAATCGCCTACCATGATGGATACCTTTGGCTGACCGGTGGCCTGCCAAAAGGACACGAAAACAATATCGTCTGCCAGTACACGCTCGACCTGAAACTCGTCAAGAGACACCTGATTCCGCACTACACGAACATGGGAGTCCAAACAATCAATTTCGCATTCGGAAGATGGTGGTTCGGCGTCTATGACAAGCCCGCCCAATTCACCACCGATCCCAATTTCGGAGACATCAAGCCCGGCGGCTCACAGCGCGGACTGGCAGTCGGTTTCGTCGTCCTCGAAGACGAAACAGTGATCATCGGCTCAACGCCAAGCCGCCCGGACCCCGACAACCCAAAGAGAAAACTCTGGAAAGGAAAAGGCGAAGCCGCTACATTCGTCAAAGATACTGGCTTCGTACTGCAAAAGTAAACCTATGGAAAATCAAGAGGAACTGCCACTCAAAACCTGGCACCTGAAAGTCGCCTACGATGGCACGGACTACTGCGGATGGCAAGTGCAAAAAGATCACAAAACCGTCCAGGGCGAAATCCGAATGCGATTGCGACTGATGTTTCGCAGCCCCGAATTGCTTATCGCAGGATCGAGCCGGACAGACTCCGGCGTACACGCCCTGGATCAGCAAGTCTCATTCACAGTCCCGTGGCCGAAAGATTTCACTGGCGACATGCTGGTCCACAAGCTCAATCGATGGCTGCCCGATGACATCCTGATCCTCTCCGCACGGGAAGTCTCCCAGGATTTCAATGTCCGCTACGACAACTTCGGGAAGGCGTACACGTACTGCATCAGCCCCGGCCGCCGTACCCATCCCTTGATTACACGCTACGTCTGGCGCACGCCACACGAATTGGACGTGGACGCGATGCGCCAAGCCGCCGCTTCCCTTCAAGGCGAGCACGACTTTGCGGCCTTTGCCGCAAATCCCGGTCGAGAATTGGATAGCACGGTTCGCAAGTTGAATCGCTTGGAAGTAATCGAAAAGGACGGACTGCTGTACGTGATCGCCGTTGGCGAGAGTTTCTTGTACAAGATGGTGCGCGGATTGACCGGCTATCTGGTCCACGTAGGCCAGGGCTATGCGACGCCACAGGACGCGATCCGAGTACTGGAATCAAAAGACCGCTGCCAAGCCGCAGACAGCGCCCCGGCAAAGGGACTCTTCCTCGCCAAAGTCTTCTGGAGTCCCGACGAATGGATCGACTATACCCCCCAACTACCCCCATTCTTCCAAATCTAATCCAACTCCCCAGTGCTTAAGGAAATCGGACTAGCCACCCAAAGGCACATCAGAGACCACCCTGGGTGCCCTCCCCGTACCTGAGATAATTCCTTGACTCCTTCCCGAGCCAGAAGCACTTGAGAGACCACCTAGGGTGCCATCCCCATGCCTGAGCCAGTACTTTGCCTCTTCCCCAAAACGAAGGGGGTCAAGAGACCACCCAAGGTGCCCTTGCTATACCTGAACAAGTACTTTGGCTCCTTCCCGAACCGAAGGGATTCAAGATATCACCCAAGGTGCCCCTTGCTATACCTGAACAAGTACTTTGGCTCCTTCCCGAACCAAAGCCACATCAGAGACCACCCAGGGTGCCATTCCCGTACCTGAGATACTATCCTGCCTCTTTCTCCGTACTGGAAGCACTTTAAGAGACCACCCAGGGTGCCTCTGCCAGAACGAAGACACTCAAAAGACCACCCGGGGTGCCCCTTGCTATACCTGAGCCAGTACTTTGGCTCCTCCTCAAAACAAAGGGAGTCAAGAGACCACCCAAGGTGCCCTTGCTATACCTGAACAAGTACTTTGGCTCCTTCCAGAACCGAAGGGATTCAAGATACCACCTTGGGTGCTTCCCTTAGGGTTCCAACGCATTCACCACGCCCAAGCCACTCAAAAGACCACCCAGGGCGCCTCTGCCAGAACGCAGACAATCAAAAGACCAACCGGGATGCCTCTGCCAGAAGAAGACCACCCGAGGTGTCCTGCCCATACCTGAGATAGTTCCTTGACTCCTTCCCGAACCGAAGGGATTCAGGATACCACCTTGGGTGCTTCCCTTAGGGTTCCAACGCATTCACCACGCCAAAGCCACTCAAAAGACCACCCAGGGTGCCTCTGTCAGAACGAAGACACTCAAAAGACCAACCGGGATGCCTCTGCCAGAAGAAGACCACCCGAGATGTCCTGCCCATACCTAAGATAGTTCCTTGACTCCTTCCTGAACCAAAGCCGCCTCAGAGACCACCCTAGGTACCCTTTACGTACCTGAGATAATTCCTTGGCTCCTTCCCGAACCGAGGGGATTCAATATACCACCTTGGGTGCTTCCCTTAGGGTTTCAACGCATTCACCACGCCAAAGCCACTCAAAAGACCACCCAGGGTGCCCTTGCTATACCTGAGCAAGTACTTTGGCTCCTTCTCAAACCGAAGGGATTCAAGAGGTCACCCAAGGTACCTTTGCCATACCTGAGATAGTTCCTTGGTTCCTTGCCCGAAACAAAGGCACATCAGAGGGCACCCAGGATGCCATTCCCGTACATGAGATACTATCCTGCCTCTTTCTCCGTACTGGAAGCACTTTAAGAGACCACCCAGGGTGCCTCTGCCAGAACGAAGACACTCAAAAGACCACCCGGGGTGCCCTTTTCGTACCTGGGATATGCCTTGGCTCCGCCTCTATGCTGAAAACACTCCCAAAGGCACTTCCGGGTACCTCTCCCTCTCCCAGAACAAAATGAGCTTCCATAGAGGACACCTAGGATGGTGGCTTCAGGCTTTCGCCGCACCAAAGGCGCATTTGGGGCACCTTGGGTGCCTCTTCCTGAACCGAAGGCGAAAGGAAGGGTGTTTTGCCTTGATCTTTTGGTGGTTTTTTAGGAAAAAGAATCCTTTTCAGTTCCT
>JAGVUR010000140.1 GCA_019136135.1 Verrucomicrobiota bacterium | reverse complement strand
TTTCCATCCAGCTGCTTTTTTACAAGGGAAAAACCGCCATTCGAGTTGATTTCTTCGGAACCCTGCATAAATTTCATTGTTGACAACCTCGTTGGTGAGTGGAACTACGACTTTAGGATGATATCGTAATATACTGCAAATCAACGGGTTGTCAACTATTTTTGACCTTTTTTCTGGGCGTTACATCACGGATTCAGGTGTCAATCTTCCGGATTCACAACCCATTTGGTAATCCGGATGATTCTTGATGACTGCAATCGATTAGTAAGCCATTTTCCCATACAAGACCTGAACCCCTTAGGGAGCGACACTATCGTAGCGCGGATATGCATCGGCAAATGAAGACGCTTAGCCAGTGCCTTTCTTTGCTTTTGACTCGCAATGTTGACGCTGATTCTTGTGTCGCCTTTCCAAGGCTTGGATTTCTGGGGGGGTGCCTTGCCCCAGGTTTCGCTTTGCTTCACCTGGGGTTACTCATGATGACAGCTCTCCGAGCTTAACATATTGCACTGTAAGGATTTATGTCTTATATAAGAGAGCTGTTTCCCCACAAAAACAGCCTCAAGTCACGGCACGATAGCGTTGAATTGCCTCAGGGTGTTTTTGATATCTTGTAGTGGCAGGTTTTGTGGTTGTGTTTTTGTTTTGATTGCGAGCGTCGCTGCGACTGCTGCGGCTTGTCCTGTTGCCATGCATGTTGCCTGGACTCGGAGCGCTGAGTTAGCAAGTCGGTCTGAGGAGATGATACGTCCTGCGGCTAGGAATTGCGGGATATTCTTCGGGATTAACGATCTCAAGGGGACTTGGGGGACTTTGCCTTTGTCCAACTTTTTGAAATCGAGTCCCTTTTCCTTGTCGTGGAGATCGATTGGGTAGAATGAGTGGCAGATTGCGTCCTCGAAGTCAACTGCCTTGACGTAGTCTTCGACTGTGATTTTGTAGAGTCCTTGGATTGTACGAGTTTCACGGACACCGCATTCTCCGCCGAGTGGCTTGAATTCCAGGTTTTCGAATCCCTTTTGCTTTTTAAGGAATTTGAAGATTCTAAGTAGGCACGCACGTCCTGCGAGTTCAATTTTTGTTTTGTTTTCGGAATTGAACGCATTGATGTCGTTGATGTGGGTTGCGTTGTTGCCCCTGCTTCCGATGAATCCCCTTGAGAATGCCTTGCCCCACCCGAAGTCGTCCAGTTGTAGGTTTCCATTTTCGACTTCCTTGTAGAAGTTAGTCTCGATTTCTTTCCAGTCGAGGGTCGCTGGCTCATAACCTATGGCGTAGCAACTGATTGTTCCGGGTTGGCAGACTTCAGGTGTATTGAGCTTGGCACCTGCCAGGAAAGCCAGGTTTGCGTCTCCGGTGCAATCGATCAGATAGTTTGCCTTGACGTCATAGAGTCCGTCTTTTCCACAGAGTGTGACAATGTAATGGTCGCCATTGAACTGGACTTTTCCTGGCATTGTATGGAGCTTGAGCTTGACTCCTGCATCGGCGAGTTCCCGGTCGGTGATGGCGGCGAAAAGCATGGCATCAATCCTGACATGCATTTTCCAATGTGGGATTGAGTCGTCGTTTGAGTAGTAGTGATCTGGGATAGTTCTTCCCCAGGCCTCATATGTTTTTTCGATCAGTTCCCATCCGATGCCTTTGATCACCTGTTTTCCCCATGCGTGGAAGATTCCTGGATAATTGACTCCGGCGACTGTTGCTGTTCCGCCTGTCAATCCGTTTTTTTCCACAAGGCAAACCTTGTTGTTTCCAAGCAATCTTCCTGCCTGGATTGCGGCGCAAATTCCCGAAACGCCTGCTCCTGCCACGAGTATGTCATAGTGTTCCATTTTGGTTTCCTTTTGATTAGTAGGGGGTCAATAAGTCTGCTAAAACCTAATATAGACTTGAAGTGCGACAAGCACAAGGTAAGGCATGGGACAACTCCTAAGGGAAAATCATCATGATTCCCAATGATTCATAGGAAGTCATAAGGTCTTTGTAATCAATGAGTTAATGGATATATTAAGAGAGAGTTTTGCAGATATGTGCCGATGATATGGCGGATTGGATTTTTAGGCAATGTGGTCGTTGTGAAAGGAGGGGTTTTCGATGTCTATGGAGAAGGGTTGTGACGTCTATTCGGAGTTGTTGTCGAAACTAGGTTTGGAGTTTAGTTTTGATGGTAGTTTTGAGTTGCATGAGAGTAGTGTTTGGGGCAGTGACAATCGTTTCAGCGAGCATTTTTTGCAGATAGTGTGGAATGAGCGTCATTTGGTTGATGATCCCTGTTGTCTTGACGGATCGAGCTTGCGGATTGTGCATCAGGGCACTTGGAATTTATCGTCCGGTCCTGATTTTCGAGATGCGGCATTGGTGATTGGGGGTCGTCTTGTTCGCGGTGACGTTGAGATTCATCAACGGACAATGGATTGGCAGCGTCATGGTCATGGCGACGATCCTGCGTACTCCGGAGTCGTCTTGCATGTTGTTTGGGAGCATGATGGCATTGCGGATCGTTCGCCGGAATCGGTATTGGAATTGCGCTCGAATTTGCATCCTGCATGGCGTTTGTTGTTGCGTGAGGTTGAGGATGCTTGCTACCCGTATTCGAAGCGTGTTCCTCCCGGTCGCTGTTCATTGCGCTGGGCATTGACCGACGATGCGAAAGTGAAGGAGATCCTGGCTGTTGCCGGGATGACGAGGTTTTCGTCAAAGGCATCCAGGATTGCTCGTCTTGCGGTTGAGTCTGGTCTTGACGAGACGTTGTACCGGTTGTTTTTCGAATGCTTGGGCTACAAGTCAAACCGCGAACAATTCCTGGCGTTGTCTTGCGAGCATGGGCTTGATGAGTTGCGTGAGATTGGCGATGAGTTGGGCGTGATGTCTATTTTGTATGGTTCATCTGGCTTGCTGCTGGATCCGAGTCGTCATGAAGTCTTGCCTCAATGGCGCGAGCGATCCAGCGAGATGTGGCATCGGTGGTGGGTAAGCGGTGGCGGTCGCTTGGGGATTACGTGGAATTTGTCGGGATGCCGACCGTTGAACAGTCCGCATCGTCGTTTGGCGGCCGGTGTATCATGGTTGATTCGGGTTGGTTTTCGTCCTAGTGCCTGGTTGCGTCGTGTTGTTGGCAGCTGTGTTGACGGTCGCGGTGTTTTCAAGGCATTGTTATCGGAATTGGACTTGGATTTGCCGCCTTGGCGCGAGTGCCAGTCTTTTCAGAAGGCGTTGAAGACTCCTGCCGCCTTGCTAGGCAAAAAACGGATTGTGGACATCCTCGCCAATGTGCTGCTTCCAGCGTTGTACGACAAAACTCTGCCCGGGTACGATCCGAAGCTAGCGCATCTTGTCTCCGATGCCTATCTCCGACTACCACCCTCACAGGAGAACCGATTGCTTACCGAGGCAATCCATCGATTCCTCACGCCACCATCAAGAGCCGTCGATGTCATCGACAAGACATGCCACCAGCAAGGGCTGATCGATATCTACAGGAACTTCTGCCAACTCCTACACAACGATTGCTCACGATGCCCGTTCGGCAATGGGGAGTGAAGGGACTCTGGGACTGGGACTGGAACCTATGAGACAAATGGGACGAATGAGACCTATAGGACTGGGGATCTGTGACTCTGGGACGTTGGCGTTGGTTTTTGTGATTCTTGGGGATCTGTGACTCTGGGATGTTGGCGTTGTGTGAATTTTATTTGGTTCGCATGCAAAATCAATTTTAGTACGGGTTGACAACATAGATAATATGGTTAGATTTGAGAATAGGCTGGAAAGTCGCTCCCGCCTTGACGTGTTTGCAGATCCATAAGTTTATTTGGAGGTACGTAGATGGCTGAACAAGGACAGAAAACTGCTGGCTTTTTGGATTGGAAGGTTGGATATCGACCCAATATCGTGTTGATGTACTTTGGTTTTGTGTGTTGCTGTGGCTTGCCGACTTTGCTGCATCTGCATTATCTTCGTGGCGAAATTGAGCGTTTGTTCCCTGAAAAGAACGATGGTTTGCACTGGGTCTACGTGTTGATAGCGATTCTCGGTTTGTTTATGAACCACAATGCATTGACCGAAAAGGAAAATGAGCTTGGACTGAAAGGTTCTGACATTTCGAAATTTTGGTTTGTTGTTCTCATCATTCCGGTTTTATGGCCCTTTATGATTTACGACCAGATGAATCGCCTCAATGCAATTGCGGAAAAGCTTGGCCAAGAATAGGCAGTACATAATTCTATTATTTCAAATAGGGTGTTATTTTCTGGTTGTCGCCTTGGCGAATGCATTGTTGTTGGGCTATCCTCATCTATGTTTTTTCCGTGCGATGACCGGGTATCCTTGCCCAGGCTGCGGTTTGACTCACGCAGCCTGGGCTCTTTTGGTGGAGTTTGACTTGGCTGCGAGTTTATCGTACCATGCCTTGTTCTTGCCGAATCTCGTGACATTGGTTGTCATATGCCTTCCCGGCGCTTGGCATCCTGTGATATATCGCTTGCATGCGATGAAGTGGTGGTATATCCTGCTGATTGTTGCCAATATGGCCTATTATGGTTACCGTTTGACGTTTTTGGAGTTTGGGGAGTCGTATCCGATGCGCTACGATTCGCGGAACTACATCGAGAAAATACTCAAGTAATCGGGTGTGTTTTTGTGAGTGTCTTGTCTTGGCTAATGTCGATTTTCGCCTTATTAGGAGCCGCTGACCGTATTATCGGGAATCGTTTTGGCTTGGGTAAGGAGTTTGAGAAGGGGATTATGTTTTTGGGTCCTCTTGCGTTGTCGATGATCGGCATGATTGTGATATCTCCATTTTTGGCTCATTTGGTACGTCCTATTTTAGAGTTATGCAGCGGTTGTTTGCCTTTTGACGCCTCGATTGTCCCTGCGTCGTTATTTGCGAACGACATGGGTGGCGCCTCGTTGGCTGTGGAGTTGATGTCTGACGAGTCGATCGGGAATTTCAATGCCTTGGTTGTATCTTCGATGTTGGGTTGCACGATATCGTTTACGATTCCCGTATCGTTGGAGTGCATGCGAAAGGAGCGTCATCGCGAGGTGATCGTTGGGATTTTATGTGGTTTGGTGACGATTCCACTGGGTTGCCTTGTAGCGGGTTTTGTATCTGGTTTGAAGTTTATCCCGTTGCTTTTGAATACGATCCCGATTGCAGTGTTTTCGGGATTGATAGCTATTGGTTTGCTGAAGGCTCCTGAGGTTTGCATCAAGGTATTTTCGATATTTGGAGTTGTGATCAAGGTGTTGATAACGGTCGGCTTGGCGCTTGGGATATTCACGTATTTGACTGGCGTTGAGTTGTTGCGTCCTTTGGCGAGTTTTGAATCCGGTGCGAAGATTTGCTTCAATGCCAGCGCTGTCATGGCCGGTGCGTTTCCATTGATGCACTTGGTTGGGCTTGCCTTGCGCAGGCCGTTGCAGAAGTTTGGTCGCAAAGTCGGGATCAGCGATTTGTCAGCGATGGGGATTGTGACCAGCATGGCGAGTTCGATGATTACATTTGGGAACATGGGCGAGATGGACAAGAAGGGGGTTGTGGTCAATTGCGCCTTTGCAGTGTCCGGTGCGTTTACGTTTGCTGGGCATCTTGCGTTCACGCTGGCGTTCAATGGGGCGTACGTGTGGGCGGTCATCATCGGAAAACTGCTGGCCGGATTTTCGGCGATAGCAGTCTCACTTATGTTTTATGAGAAACTCTACGGAAAATCAGAATCATGATGTATCAGAATTTGCATACGCATAGCACGTATTGCGATGGCAAGGACAGCTTGGAGGAAATGATCGTGTATGCGATGGAGCACGGTTTTGATTCCATAGGATTTTCTGGCCATTCGTACATGCACTTTTCGCCGAAGTCAACGATGACGATTGCCGGCACTGAATCCTACAAGTCGGAGGTGCGCGAGCTAGCATCGAAGTACGCTGATCGGATAAAGGTATATTGCGGTCTGGAGCTTGAATTGAACTCGGAGGTTGATTTGGATGGCTACGATTACATCATCGGTGCGTACCACTATTTCAAGCTTGGAAACGAGTACGTTGGGTTTGACCGGAAAGCCGCAGAAGTGCAACATGTGATTGACACGCGCTTCGGTGGTGATTTTCTTGAATATGCCAAGGAATACTATGCCAATATCGTGAAGCTGGGGGAGATTGGCGTGGTGGACATTGTCGGGCACTTTGATTTGCTTGTCAAGAACTGCGATGCATTGGCGTCCTTGGATTGTAGTTTGCCTGCGTATCGTCGCTATGCCTTGGAAGCTGCCGAGGAATTATCGCATACGGTTGGGATATTCGAGGTAAATACGGGTGCCATTGCCCGTGGTTATCGGAGGACTCCGTATCCCGATCCGTTCATAATAAAGGCGTTGAAGACGTTTGGAAGCCGGTTGATATTAAGTTCGGATTGCCATGACAAGCATAATTTGGCTTGCGGCTTTGAGGAATCCATAGAATTGATCAAATCCTGTGGATTCAAGGAAATCTGGAGGCTTGAAGATGGGCAGTTCGTGCCACAGCCCATCTAGGCTTTGCTATATAAGAGGGGTTTTTACTTGTGATTTGCGATTGATTTGACGTTGAATTTAGGTGGGTCGAGCTTGAGGAAAGGTCTTGAGAAGCATTTGATTCCTGGGTCTGTCCAGACGATGAGGTCAGGTTGTGGGGAGCCGGTGAGGGAAGCGAATTCGAGCTTGACGTCATGATGGGCAGTGATCAGTTCGTTGAGTCGTAGGATTTCCTGGTCTTCCGTACGAATAAATTGCCAATTTTTGTTGTTGATGAAGAGTTCGATTCCGCGATGGTATGGGTTGGGGTAGTTTTCTGTTGAGAGCAGGATGTCCTCGAATCCATCGTTGTTCCAATCATAGGTGACGACGACTGTTCTCGAATGTGCGTGGAATGGGGTTCCGTCCGCATGACGTAACATGACCGGGGTTTGGAATTGTGGCGGTTTCCCGATTGTTGTTGTGAAAGGAACCGCGTATAAGGTCGCTGTCATTCCCGGCATTTGCGTGCGTCGATGGTCGTCAAAGTGTGCGACTAGTGCCTTTGATCCCTTGAAGTTTTTGAACACGCCTGGTGCGCATCGGTACGATAGTGCGGATCTGTTCTTGAGGTTTCCGAATTGCTGGTCGAAATCCAAGTTAAGGGTCGTTGAGTTTTTTGCTATGATTTGGAGCTTATCGACTTTTGCATTGATTGGCGTCGAGAAGTCGGTTGGGTGAGTCTTTCGTCTTGCCGGGTATTCTCTGGCGTATTGCACAGCAAGCCAGGCCATTGATCCGAGGTGGAATCGTTCTGCGAAGCTTGTAGGTTTATGTGGCGTTGTGGCGATCGTGTTGCTATCGAGTTCGATTGTGGTTCCTGTGTTGTTCCATTTGAGCGTAATTTCATGCCAGGCGTCTTTCTTGAGCTGGAATGGTTGTTGTGATTGGACTGCTTGGTTGCCCAATTGGCATTTGATGGTTCCGTCCGGGAGTTGGACGAGGGCGAATGGTTGCTGGGCTTGGAGGAATTGATCCAAAGTCTTGGCGCTTCGATAGCTTTCGTACAGGGAAATATGGTTGAAACGCTTTTTGTCCCAGAAGTTCGAGGAGAAGAATGTGCGTCCGAGTTCTGGGATAGTATCGTCCAGCGTTGCGAATCGGATGGTGATTTGACCGTCGTTGGGGTCCAGGATATCCTTTGTTTCGAAGGAGATGAAATCGAGCGGGGAGTCTTGGTCAATGGTGATTGCGGTTCCGTTTGGCGACTTTGTTGTTTCCAGGTGTTGAAGGAAAGGTTTTGGCGCCAATTGGATTTCCTGTTCGAATTGGTTGTTGCCCTTGTTTCTATAGTACGAGAAGTACCCGAATCGCCAATTGTGTTCTGTATTGGTCAGGATGTCGAGTTTTCCGTCTCCATCGAAGTCGAACAGTTTGATTTGTGCGTAAGCTCCGTGGTACTCTGTATTATCAGGGCATCCGAATCGTTGGCAGCCGGGTGGTTCGAGCCTGATGTTTTCCAACCTATGGAATAGTCCGTCCTTGAATTTGAAGAGTGCCAGGTTCATGTAGGATTGGAGTTGGATCAGTTCTTGATTTCCGTCATTGTCGAAGTCTGCGATTTGGAAGTTTGCAAGTCCTGCGTAGTTGTCCGTGACTTCCAATTGTTTTTTGAGCGGTTGCCATACGGTTCGTTTTGAGGAGACGATTTCTGGCGATGTCGTTGACGGATATGCGAAGTGTGCGGTCCTGAGGAATAGGTCTGGTTTTCCATCGCCGTCAATATGTCCCCATCCGATATTTGGGTAGTAGAATTCGTTTTTGAAGGGCGTTCCATCCGTAGTTTTGATTTGTATGGCTTGTTGGAATGAGCCATTGTTGTTTTTCGCGATATAGACTGATGGCGGCACTGAGATTGTCAGGTCGTAGTCGCCGTCATTGTCCAGGTCGTCCAGTGAAATCGATGGTGTGCAGGCGCTGGATCCCCTGCTTGTCTCGGTTGAATCGGGGATGTCAAGTTGGAGCGGGACAGGCTTGTCAAATTGCGGAGTTCCCTTGGGCGATAGGCCAAGTCCCTTGAATTGCGCTACTTCGACCTTGCCTTTCAGGAGCCTGACGCCGATGGTGTCTGCGATGCCGTCCTTGTCCAGGTCAGCGAAAGCATATCGGTAACCACGTGGCAGGGTTGAGCAGACCAGGGGTGAATCGAATTCCAATTCGCCTGGATTGGGTGCGATGTTCCTGGCAAAAATCGGAGTTGTATTGTAGAATCGGGCCAGGAAGAGGTCTAGTTTTCCATCGCCATCGGCGTCGGTTGGTTCGACGACTGAGAAAGCGAGTCCGTGATGCTTGTCCGTGCCGATCGGCATGTCAAATGGGTCGTGGGCGAGATAATGCTCGAACTCGTTGAAATCCGGCTTGCCCAATGAGCCGCGGTTCCTGTAGATATGTGCGAAATCGGTCCAACGTCCCGCAATCAACGCCGGGACTTGATCGCCGAAGGCATCCCCGAAGCGTACGCTCCAGAAATTGGAAGGAAGGTGCCTTGATTGAATAGTCGCTTGCATCAAGGGGTCGCCGTTGCCAACCAATCGACGAAGCATCGGCTCCTGGATTTCCTGGTCTGCACTGTAAAAGATCAGTTCGTAGAAATCAGCTTTGTCTCCGACGATCCAGTGGATGGTGACCCGATCCGGGGTAATCGGTGTGATCGATAGGTTGATGTTGGTCGTTCCGTTTTGCAGGAGTTGTGCGTGGGTTCTGCTGAGTTTTTGTTGTGCGATGCTTTCCAGAAGCTTGAAATGGATTGGGAACGAAGCGGGTTGTCCCTTGACGAGTTGCCCGATAGGCTTGAGTTTCAGGCTGATTCCTTTGCCGTCTGGGGCAAGTTGGATTTCAGCTCCCAGGTACGGCTGGATCATTTCCGAGAGGAAATTGAAGTGTTTCTCGAAGTTTCTGTAGTCTTTGTTGGCTAGGAGATTATCCAGGATTTTAAGCCGATGCCCCCAGGCGGTTTGGATTGCACGTGCCAGGTTTTGTGGTGCCTGTTGGCAGTCGTCAATCAGTTTTCCTTGAGCTTCGTATTGCTGTGCTTGCTGGAGAGTTGTGAATTGGATTTCCCTGATGTACAGCACTCGTTTTTCCAGCGGGACGATCGCCTTGTTTGGGGAGTTGATCCTGAATCCCTGGTCGTGCAGTTCGTGGAACTGGATGGTGATGGCGTCAACCTCCAGTGGTTCCAGGTTTGCGGCGACGCTGAATTCCTCTTCTTCCAGCGTGTCTCTTGGTACGGTAAATGGGGCTTCGTGAAGTTTAACGGGTTGTTGGTTTCGTTGTCCGAGCACGGAGAAAGACTTAGGGCTTCCTTCGGTGGAAGGCATTTTGGCAAATCGTCTCTGTCCCGTAAAAAGGATAATATTCGCGAGCTTGACGGGTTGCTTGAATGCAATGTGAAGCTTGCAGTTTTGCCCGGTTGCCGACCATGCATTCTGGTCTGTATGGTCGCCATCCAGCAGGAGATCGACGGGTTTGTCTCCAGTTTGGGTAATGGTTGGCTGTACTGCGAATAGGATAAAGGGCAGGAAGGCTAGGAAGAATATTCGTGTTTTCATGGGAGTTTTAGGAGTTTTGATTTGATTGGTTGAAGTCGTAATCTTTCAGAATATCCTTTGAGTTGTGAAAATGCAAGTCGACTTATGAAGCATGGCGGTGAATCAGTGGTATATTTTGATTTTAGTTGTTGTGAACGGCTCCTAACGAGGACTTGACATGATACGTAATATATTTTTTTGCATGTTGTTGACGGGGTTGACGATGTTAGGTGAAGAACAGATGATTAAGATTGGTGGATTGACGATGGATGCTGCGAAGGTCAAGGAGTTGGGATTGACGTTTGAGAATGTCGTCATCACGATTCCAGAGCTTAAGAAGGATTATGATTTCTTGTGGATTGCTGACATCCATGTGATCTCCGAGGATTTGTCAGAAGTTGCCGAAAAGGATATGAACGTTGTTAAAAGTCGCATTGACAAGACGTTTCGGAATCGTCACAGCGGCAAGACATCCTTGGAGGTATGGCGTGGTTTGCCTGATGTGATCAATACATCTGGCGCCGATGGGGTTTTGCTTGGCGGCGACATATGCGATTTTGGCTCGTTGGCAAGCATGCGTGAATTGAAGGCTGGATTTGAGCGTTGGAAAGTTCCGTTTTTGTTTGCCCGTGCTGATCACGATACTGAACCTTGGTGGATGAGTTCGAAGCCTCGTGCGGAAATGAATGAGCTTGGAAAGGCGATCGACGGGAATCCCGACATGCTGGTGATGGAGTTTGACGATTTGATTGTCGCAGGATTCAACAATGCAACCAGTAACCTGACTCCGGCGGGATTGGCGAGATTCAAGGAAATCTACGCGAAGAAAAAGCCGATTATCCTGGTGACGCATGTCCCGATTCGTTCCGAGCTTGATACGTCGCTTTCGGACGAATGCATGAGGCGGGACGGTCAAAAACGCGATTTGACCTGGGGCGCCAAATGCTTCTATTCCCCCAATGCCGTGACTGCGGAATTCCTGAAGTTGGTTTGCGCGGACGATTCCCCCGTCAGGGCAGTGCTGGCGGGACACCTGCATTATCGCTGGGAAGGACAGTTGACCCCGAAGATTCGACAGTACTTGTTTACGCCTGGATTTACAGGCAACCTAGGAGTCATTTCACTCCGAAGAGCACAGTGATCGCAGCTGAAGTGAGGTGAAGAATGAAGATTTCAGAACAATTTCATTGGGAACGGTTGACCCCGATGGGCAACCACTATTTCTTTGGGTACTATGACAGAAATCCCTGGAATGTGGACCAGACCCTGCATCTGGCAATGAAAATTCCGCAAAACGACAGGTTGCCGAAACCAGGCGAAGAAGCCGAAATCGGAACCGTCACCGTCAACGGAAACTATACCCCCTTGACGACTACCCGCGCCTGGTGCCATCAGCAGGGGTGCATGGAACTCTTCCTGAAGCATCGACCCAATTGCTTCATATACAATGATTTCGATACCAAGGACCAGCGGCTTCACGCCAAAATCTTCGAATTGGGCAAGGGGGTTGTTGGGCAGTATGAGTTGCCGATCTATGCAATTTCGCCAGACGGGAAATGGGGTGTCTCGCTGAACTTCGGACGCATTCCAAGGCGTGGCTACAGCTATGCCGATACCCCAATCTCAAGGGACTACAAACCCAATCTCGACGAGGATGGTCTCTTCCTCATTGACCTGGAAACCGGCAAAAGCAAACTCCTGGTTTCGTATCGGCAAATGTTCGCAATCCATCCGATCCCGTACGGACTCGACAATGTCTATATTTGGCTCAATCATGCCATTTTCAACTGCGACTCATCGCGAATCCTCTGGCTTTTCAGGCATTGCCCCAATCCGCTAGCTCCCCAATGGCAAACCTTTATGTACACTGTGGGCATACACGGGGAAGAACTCCAATGCCCGCTCCCGCATGTCTATTGGAACGGTGCAATCTCACACCAAATTTGGGGACGGACTCCAAGGGAAGTCCTGATCGACTCCAAGTGGCGGGGACCAAACGTGGACTATGTCGTCTTTGACGAAACCAAGCTTCCACTGCAGGCGAAGCTGATCTCGTACGGCTTGGGAGTCATGGGGCATACGATCTTTTCGCCGGACGGCAAATGGCTCCTTGCGGATACCTACTCCGATGGGGAAGGATTCCAAAAACTCGGACTCGTCAATGTGGAAACACAGGAACTGACCCTTCTGGGCAAGTTCAGGCATCACAAACCTGCGGGATATGTTGTCGATGTCAGAAATGATCTCCACCCACGGTGGTCTCCTGACGGCAAGCTTGTCACCGTCGATTCCATCCATGACTGTGATCGGGGAATCTATCTCCTTGACCTGTCCGAGCTGATTCAATAATCACTCCTGTTTTTGATGCGGAGACCTAGAGAGTCTCTTGGTGTGGTTCAAGTACGGGCACCCGGGGTGCTCGTACTTGCGTTGAGGCGTGATGGGGGTGGCATGATTTTGGGATGAAAAAAGCCTCCAGGCGAGGAAATCGTCTGGAGGCTTTATTGTGGGATTATGTTGTACTGCGTGAATTACTTTACGCGCCACATCTTGGTTGAGGTATCGTAGTAGTCGGAGTGCTTGTAGGGGGAGACGTGTCCGTCATAGTGCAGCATGTTGCAGAGCTCGTTATGGCGGAAACCCAGTTTGCAATTGGTATGGGATTTGGTTACAGAGGTTCCGTCCCAGTGGTAGACATCCCAGTTCGAGTCAGCGACTGCGATGGTTGTTGCTGGTTCGGCGAGGCTGCTTTCGAGGACCATGTTTGCGCAACCTCCATTTCCGGGTTCTCTGATGATGCCGGAAACCCATTCGGCCTTGAAGTACGAGCAGATTATGGTTTTTGGGAAGGCAGGATCCACGTCTATGCGTTTCCAGGTCGAGGTATAAGGATTGGATTGGCTTGGGCACTTGTAGATCTTGTAGTCGCCGACGTACCTTGAGATCAAATCTGGCCACCAGATGATTTTGGTATTATTTTGACTGTACTGATAGGATGGCGGCACGTAGCCATCGCTGTCCGCAGCATACATAACGTGTCCGAGTCCCATTTGCTTGAGGTTTGAGGTACAGCTTATGGCACGTGCCTTGTCGCGCGCCTTTGACAACGCGGGCAACAACATCGCTGCCAGAATTGCGATGATCGCAATGACAACAAGCAACTCAATCAAGGTGAACTTTAGAATTTTCTTCACAGCCATCCCATAGGAAAGCAGCAGTTCTTTAGTTCCTGACACAAAAAAGCGAATCCATGCTATCTTATTATGTTAACCAAAAACAAAGGAGGCAGCATGAATCCGCTAAG
>JAGVUR010000132.1 GCA_019136135.1 Verrucomicrobiota bacterium | reverse complement strand
TGCTTCGCCCCCCCCCCGTGAACGGTTACACAATATGGAACCTTGCCTTGTCGAACGCCTTATTCAAGGATTATGTTTTCGACTTGTCCCTGCCGTTCCAGTTGCAGGTCCTTCCAGTCGGTGATGCGCTTTCCGTTGACGACGAGGTTTCTGATGGTGTGTTTACCGAATGGTGCGCTGTCGTAGATTGAAGCCACCAGTATTTTCGGTTTTGGTACGCCTTCCTCTGCGAAGACGGTGATGTTTTCGTAGAGGATGTCCTTTGTGATTCCCCGGGTTATGGAGTCGGAAGAAAATTGCGGATAGCTATTGAAGAACGACCGGTTTGCCGAATAGATCAGGTGGGGGACTCCCATTTGTCCCTTCGGTTCGTAGGGCATATCGTCGGAATGCTGGTAGATGCTTGGCAATTGGTCTGCCTGCATTTCTACCCTGATGTCACGGAACACGATGTTTTTGACGACTGCCTCGCACCCGTTTTGGATATCGAGTGCGCTGCTTGCGTTGTGGATCAAGTCGCAATTCCTGAATTCGATGTTCTTGAATTCCGGCGCCGAAGTTTCGATTCCTATTTCGCATGTTCTTCCCCAGTCGCACCAGAGCGTACAATTTTCGACGAGGATGTCTTCGACGTTGTCCCCAGTTCTTTGGCATGGGAAGTCGAAGAATTTGATGATTCCCTTGAGTACGATTGTATCGTCAAAGCTTCTTACGAAGCAGTTTCTGATGATTGCCCGTTGCGTATTGACCAAGTCGATTCCGTCTGTATTGTATCTCCATTGTCCTACGATGTTGATATTTTCGAGAAGCAGATCTGCGCAGCCGAACGCATTGATTGTCCAGCATGCCGAGTTCAGGATCGTGAGTCCGTCGATATGGATATTTCGCGATCCATAGAATTTCACCGTTGACTTGGTGAAGGGTTCGTAGCAATGTTCGAAGACTCTTTCTTCCCACCCTCCATCGAGGATTCCGCCGCCGAAGATTTCCAGGTCTTCGATTCCTTCGCCATAGAATCCCCCATAGACCACGGCTTCGGGATGGACGTAGATTTTTTCGTGGTTTTCCACCTTGATGCATCCGGGGAAATGGACTCCTGGGCCGAACACGCGAGTCGCCCGCAATTGCTCGCCTTCCGGACGCGGCTCGGCAAAGAAAATATGCAATGCGTGGGCGACGCCGTCAAGCTCAAGCACATATCCACCTGGTTCGGATAGCTGGAAACTGACCATTCGGCCTTCCACCGCTACATCGATTTCCTTGCCCAGCGGACGAACCACGGCCCGCTTGAAATCGACATTGGCGGTCACCTGGACTTGGACTGGCTCATCGGCGAAGAACCTTGCGAATCCCGCCAGCTCTGTCTGGTTGATTTCGCGTTGATGGTTCTTTCCTGGCCAGACCCTGTTGAACGGGATTGCCGATACACGGCAGTCGCAGATCTGGCAATCCTGTCCGTTCACGGTCATCACATAGCGGTCATAGGTCATTGGGCACCATTTTTCCGTGGGTATCCTGGGAATGGACAACATGCTGCGACATCTCCTTTTCTGCTTGGCGTAAGAATGGATTATGAACAAACGGCGTTCCGCATTTGATTAATATAGCTTGTTTTGCGCGATAGCACCCAAGGTGGTTGGGATTGGAAAAGGCAAAAAAAGAACCCCTGACTCGACTTGGAGCCAAGGGCCGCTGAGAATGAATTAAGCCTTCTTCGTAGGCACCGGTGCTACGAACCACAATTGTTCGTAGCAAACGGTGCTTTGGTGCAGTTAATTAAGCCTTCGTCGTGAACGGTTCCTTATCTGATTTCATACCATGATTTGGGATGGGTGTTTGATGGCGCCCTCTTGACATTGGAGACGTGTCCGTCAACCCAGACCACGTTCGAGTGGTCGTTGTGGCGGAAATATTCATCTATGCGGACGGGATAGTTCTTGTGCTGGTCATAGCAGGAGAGCGTGTCGTTATGTGACCAGACACCAGTATCGGTGTTGTAGTTGACGTCCATTTTGTGTTCGAAAGAGTCGTTTGCGAAGACTGCTTCGGACGGGGTCTTGATGGCTGCTTCCGTGCGGAGCATCAAGTTGTGCGTTGTTCCGTATGCGGCGAAGTTGTTGGCTTCGGCCTGTGTTACGATACCCCAGGTATCCACATTGACTGCGCTTGGGCATCCGAAGGCCTTCTTGTCGCCTACGTATGGATGGTAAGCTATGCCCCAATAGTGCTGGTCGCGAATCTTTGACAGGTCAGGGTTGGAGATATCGAAGCCGTTGTACGTCCAGCTCATTCCATTGACATAACGATTGCTGATGCATCCGCCGAAGCTTCCATCATTGTCGTCCTGGTACATTCTCATGGCCAGGCCGATTTGCCTCATGTTGGATGTGCAACTGGCTTGGCGCGCCTTTTCGCGGGCCTTTGACAGGGCGGGCAGCAGCATCGCCGCCAGGATGGCGATAATGGCTATGACAACGAGCAACTCGATCAGTGTAAACGATTTCCTTCCTTTCATTTTGTCTTCTCCATTTGTTGATTTGTTTGTGTTCCAAAAAACATTTTTCGGCTTTAATTCATTCTCTTTTTGAAAAAAACTTTCCCATAAGTATACGAAAATAAAATTGGAAAATCAAGGGGGAGGGGGATTTTGCGGCCTTTTTTGATGAATTTATCAAAAAGGACAGTGATTACAGGGAATCAAAGACTTGTTTTGGCGTCATTTCGGGGCTGATGTTTTCAAGTTGGTTTTTCGCTGTGATTCCCGAGAGTACCAGGATGGTATGCATGCCGACAGCGTTGCCACCCTTGATGTCGCTACTAAGTGAATCTCCGATCATGGCGATTTTGCCGATATCGAGCGTTGGTCCGACGAGTTTTTTCAGGATCTTGGCGGTGTAGTTGTAGATTGTCGGGTATGGTTTTCCCAAGTAGAAGACGGTTGGTTCGATTCCCTTTTCTCGGAGCAGCTGGAAAATGAACCTGGCTTGTGCTCCGGCTCCGATTCCCAGTTCTCCCTTGCCGTTTGAGAGCGGCCAGTAGCTGTCGGGATTAGGGACAATGCATGGGACATGGGGTTTGGCGATCAGCGTATTGAAGATGGTTTCGAGCCTGAATTTCCACTCGTATTCGCCTTCTCCGAAGATGATTGCGTCTGCCGTACGGATATGCTCCGGGTTGTCGGACCACTTGATTTCTGCGAGGTCGGCGTAGCTTGGGTTTCCCAATGATCCATTGACAAAGAAGTTGAGGTTTTGCCAACCCTTTTCTCTGATGAAGTTTTTGAGCGTATGTGCGCAGGAGACGATGTCTTCGGGTTGGATTTGTATTCCGATGTCACGGAGTCCTTTGCTTTTGATTTCCGGCGAGTTGCAGGAGTCGTTGGTAAGCAGGAAAAATGGGAATTTGTCCTTTTTGAGCAGTTCAATCAGTTCTGCGGCATGCGGGAGCGGTCTTTTTCCCGATGCGATAGTTCCGTCAACGTCAAAGAGTATTGCCTGGAGCTGGTGCCTTCCTGAAGTCTTGTAATAATCGATGAAGCAATTTGGCATTGTTGTAAGTCGGGCTAGATGTGATTTCTGGCTTGCGGGAAGAAGCTAGAAAATAATGCTGAAATCCGTCTAGTCAAGTTCAGAGGTGAATAACGAGCATTTAAGTGGACTCATCGGGACATTTTGTGGGAGTTTGTGTGCTGGTTAGGTTTTCCTTTTTTGAAAGGTGGACTATAGTTTAAGAATTTGGTTTCATTGATTTGCCAATGTGTTATTTCAACATTAAGGAGTTCAACGATGAGCGGAATGAAGTCGTGGATTTTGACTGATGTGGCGGAACGGATCTACGTCGAGAATTGGAACATGACGGCGGAGATGTTGGGGGTAGGGCAGGGCTGGTCGGTGACGAAGACCCGTTTGAAAGGTGGCTTGTCTGATGGCGTTGACCTGATCGACGTGAACAATGGTCGCCTGTCCTTTACCATTGTTCCGACTCGGGGGATGGGATTTTGGCGCGGATCCTTCGACGGGGACTTCATCGGCTGGGAATCTCCTGCCCGTCTTCCGGTCAATCCTGCGTTTGTCAACCTTCTGGAGCAAGGTGGGTTGGGCTGGCTGAAGGGCTTCAACGAATGCGTTGTCCGTTGTGGCTTGAATTCCAATGGTGCGCCTGGAATCGACCGTGTTCGCGACAACAACGGCAACATCGCCGAAGTGATGCTCAACCTGCACGGGTATATCGCCAATACGCCGGCTTGCCGGGTCGAAGTCCAGGTCATCCCCGGGGATCCTGCCGAAATCGTCGTAATCGGGGTGATGGAAGAAGCCCGGTGCTTCTGCCCGCAGTACCGCTTGACCACGAGGTACTCGACGCTCGTCGGAAGCAATGAGTTCAAATTCAAGGACCAGGTATTGAATTTTGCCGACAGTCCTACTGAGTTCATGATGCTTTACCACTGCAACTTCGGTCCTCCCTACTTGGGTGCAGGTTCGAAGCTTGTCTGCCCGGCCCTGGAAGTCGCTCCCCGCGATCCCCGTGCCGCCGAGGACATTGACACTTGGGATTTGTATCGCGCCCCCGAGCCCGGCTACGTCGAGCAGGGGAATTACCTTGACATGGCGAGTCGTGCAGACGGATCGACGCTTGCGATGCTTCGGAACGCGTCAGGCGACAAGGGGACTGTGGTACGTTGGAACAAGACCCAGCTGCCGTGTTTTTGCCAATGGAAGCACACGGCTGGTTCGAACGAGGGTTACGTGACGGGCTTGGAGCCTGCTACGAACTATCCGAACCCCAAGCGTTTCGAGCGTGAGCGTGGTCGTGTTGTCACATTGCAGGCTGGTCAGACCTACACGATTGACATGGGCTTCCAGTTCATTTCCGATTCTTCCGGCGTTTCGGAGATCGAACGCGAAGTGGCAGAGGTTTTGGGTGGTCGTGGCACGAAGGTCTATCCTGAAGCGATCGGCAAGTGGAGTCAACTTGGTTGACGCCTGGTAAGGTAAACAGCATCGAGAGAACGTGGCGATGATTCAGGTGGCTAGGTCAATGGGTAAACGTAAGGCAATTCTGTTGTTGGCGGTTTTGTCTGTTTGTTTCTGTGTTCATGCCCAGACAACGGTTCGTCGTTGGGTGGACACGAACGAGTTTAAGGGCGCAGGGACAGTGCAGACTGAGCCGATACGCATCTGGGGTGCCAAGTGGCGTGTCAGTTACCAGCCCAAGGGTGATGGTCCGTTCGAGATTTTTATCAGGGATTTTTCGACAAACAAGTACCACAGGGTAACCCGCCAGGGCAGCGGGAAGTCCATCGGCGGTCAAGTCGCCGGTTCCGGCGCGATCAAGGATGCCTGCTTGGTGATACGTGGTTCGGACGAGGGGTGGCACGTTGTCGTCAGTCAGGATCTTGATCGCGTTGACGAGTGGGATTATCGGCAACGGCCACGGCCGGCTTCGTTGACGCTTCCCTTTGGCAGCTGGTCGGGCAAGGCAGGCGACCACGAATTTTCGTTTGAGTTGCCAGGTTCTCGCAGTCGGGTGTGCGCAGTTCAGCGCAGCGAAGGGTATCTTCGGGTAGAAGTCGAGGATGCCAACGGGGTGACCGTATCTCGTACGGTATCGTCAAAAGCCGGCGAAAGCGAGTCCTGGCTGTATGCCCCGAGCATGTACAAGGTGAGGATCAGCGCCGTCGGGACGGAGTGGAACCTGCACGTAGAGACGTTGGACGAAGGAATGAAGCCGGAGGTCAAGGATGGAAAGTGAACCACGGATACAGCATGTACAGACCCTAGTCGAAATGAACCATTGCGTGGGGACGGCTCGTCGCGATGCCGCCTTCGCATGCATGGAAGCCTATGCCAATTCAGGGATTGATTTGACCAATGTTGACGAACGGATCAAGCAATACTGCATGTGCGTCCACTTGATCAACGAGGCGATGGAGGCTACGAAGCGTTCGTCCCTGGTCAATGACCGGCAGTGGATTTGGGATCGTCCCGCGATGCACTTCCTGACCTTGCTGTCCGAATTGATCCATACGACCTTGTCGCTGGCGAAACACGTCTACATGGTCGATCAGGAGGCGGAGATATTGAGCGAGCCATTGGGCGAGGCGACGCATGAGCTTCTTGTGACGACGTGCCGTCAGTTCATAACGACTGAGAAGGCCGCATACCGTTCGTTCATGCGAATGTTGAACCTGGGCCGTGCCTTGCTGGAATCGAGCACGGCGAAGCATCGCGAGCATTTTACGGTTGACGAAGAGCGTCGCTACGGCATTGCCTACGGGGAATTCAAGCGCCATTACGAGTCTGAAATTGAGCGCGGGATTGACTTGACGTCTGAGTTGCCTGGCTTGCGCGGTTCGGTGACGTTAGGTCGTTATTTCTCAGGGTTGGGTGACGAGAACGATCCTGAACCCGATTTCCCTTGACCTGAGTCCCTGGTCCGCGGCTCCTCTGAAAGCGGCTCTGCAATGGACGGGTTGTGACAAGAACGAGCCGCCGCGGTAGATTTTCCTGATGATTTTGACGGAAGGTTCCGGTGCGGGTTCTTCCTTTTTGGTTCGTTTCTTTGATTTGTCCAGGTCTTCGGGGTTGTATCTGTAGTAGTCGTCATGGCACCATTCGTGCACGTTTCCGTGCATGTCATGGATTCCCCAGGCATTGGGCTTTTTCCCCCCGACATGCTGTGTTTTGTTGAATCGTCCATTTTTTCCGCCTGAATTATTTCTAAATACTGCGATGTCGTTGAGTTCCGGGCATTTTCTCGGGTCTTTGATCAAGAAGTCCTTTCCGTTGTTGAACGTAGTAGTGGTACCGGCCCTGCATGCGTATTCCCATTCGGCTTCTGTCGGCAATCTAAAGAAAGCGTTTTCCGGGATTTTCTTTGCTTTTCGTTCTATTGCCGTCAGTTGTTTGCAGAATTCGTCCGCTTCGAACCAGGAGATGTTTTCGATCGGCAGGTTTGGTTCGTAGAACCATGCTGAATTAGGTCTATTGGGGGCTGCCATAATCGCATCCCATTGTTGTTGTGTAACCTCGGTCTTTCCAATCCAGAATGGCTTGTCGAAGGTGATTTCCCGCTGGATTTCGTCAGGATACCTTCCCAATTCCTTTTCAGGGCTTCCGATGGTGAACGTTCCGGGTTTGCACATCACCAGTTCGAGCGTGACGTTGTCTCCGTACTTTGCGACATAGGGACCATCGGGGAGTTTCTGGGCTGTGGCGATGGTTGCTGTAATCAAGAGGCAAGCGAGGATGAAGGAGTTGGCTCGTGTCATATTCGTAATTCTCCAATGGGTACGGGAATGCATAAAGTCAATTTTGAAATATCGTTGTATTTTGCTGGAAATTCAAGTGAAATAATTTGACCAAATCGATAAAAGGCATACTTTGTAATGATCAACAATCATGTTCGGTTTTTATGACATTGGAACAAGGGACAATTGCGATGAAAGATAGGATCAAGGCTCTTTGCCGCCAACGGAATGCGGTGATTTTGGCACATACATACCAATCGGCTGAAATTCAGGATATTGCCGACTATGTCGGCGATTCCTATGGTTTGAGCGTGAAGGCTAGGGAAGTAACGGATGCCGAGGTGATAATATTTTGCGGTGTCACGTTTATGGCCGAGACGGCTTCGATTTTGAATCCCGGGAAGATCGTTTTGATTCCAGAGCCTTCTGCCGGTTGTCCGATGGCGGATACGATTACCGCAGAGCAGCTGCGCGAGTTCAAGGCGAAGCATCCCGGGGCACCGGTCGTCTGCTACGTGAACTCAACTGCGGAAGTCAAGGCGGAGAGCGACATTTGCTGCACGTCCGCCAATGCCCTGAAGGTGGTCGCCTCGCTGGGCGACGTTCCCGAGATCCTGTTTGTCCCGGACCGTCATCTTGGGCGCTTCGTAGAGCGTCGGTTGGGGCGGAAGCTAATCTGTTGGGATGGCTGCTGTCCGGTGCACGACAGGTTGCCGGTTCAGGTCGTCAAGGATATGAAGGCCAAGTATCCCGGGCATGTTCTGATGGTTCATCCGGAGACTCCTGCTGACATCCAGGACGAGGCTGAGCACGTGCTTGCCACGGGACCGATGATCGAGCTGGCCCGCAAGTCTTCAGATGGCAAGTACCTTGTGGGGACTGAGGATGGGATCATGCATTCCCTGAAGTGTGCGGCTCCCAAGAAGGATTTCGTTCATCTTTGGGGCGGCTTGCGTTGTCCGGAGATGAAGCTCACGACCATGGAGTCGGTTTTGCGTAGCCTTGAGCGGATGGAGACTCGGGTTCAGGTTCCCGAGGAGATTGCCGTGAAGGCGCGTCGTGCGATTGAGGCAATGTTGCGTGTAAGTTAAGGAGCCGAAGGATGAAGTTATGGAGTTTCTGCTTTTCGTTGTGTTTTCTCGCGGTGTCTGCAATCGGTGCGGACGCAGGGAAAGTTGCCCGTGTTGCGTCCGGTGAATTGACGGAAGCTTATGCGAGCTGGTGGGGTTACGATGGTGCCGACGACACGGAAGCGTTGCAGGCGGCATTGAATTCGCGTGCTTCTCGCATCGTGATCGACCGCCAGGCGGGCAGTTGGGTTGTTCGTCCTCTGGAGGTGTCGAGCAACAAGGAAATCGTCTTTCAGGAAGGCGTCGAGTTGTTGGCGAAGCGCGGCGAGTTCAAGGGCTTGACGGATGCGCTGATGAGGATTCGCTCGGCGGAGAACGTGACCTTGCGTGGCGAAGGCAAGGGAGCGACGCTGAGGATGCACAAGGCGGACTACCATACGGATCAGTACAAGAGATCCGAGTGGCGGCATGGAATCAGCATCCTGAGCTCCAAGAACATTCGTATCGAAAACCTCACGATCAAGGAAACAGGGGGAGACGGAATCTATCTGGGAATCGCCAGGCGTGGCGTTCCTCCAACCGATATCGTCATCAAAAAGGTGGTCTGCGACGCCAACAACCGCCAGGGGATCAGCGTGATCTCGGCGGTCAATATGCTTATCGAAGATACGCAGATGATCAATACAGCGGGAACCGCTCCGCAGGCAGGAATCGATTTCGAACCGAACCGGGATGATGAACCGCTGAGGGATATCGTGATGCGAAACTGCCTCACCGCCAACAACCAGGGCGGCGGATATATGTTCTACCTCCCCAACATGCGCCCGTCAGGGGGAAAGCTTGGGGTGACCCTGGAAAAATGTGTCGCTCGCGACGAACCCAGGTCTGGTTTTAGCTTTACGACCCGTAACGAAGACGGGACGTCTATTGAGGGCTATCTTCGCGTTGTCGATTGCCTGTTTGAACGTTGCGCAGGGGGACTTTGGGTTGCGGGCAATTCCCCGAAAGGCGTCGATGTGTCTTTCGAAAACGTCGTCGTGCGTGATTGCGATGGGAGGAATGCCGGGCTGTCGCCCTTTGTCGCAAACCCCGGTAGGTATTCAGAAGCGCCGATGGGTGGGATTCGCTTCAAGAATGTCGTCGTCGAGCAAGCCAGCTTGCTGAATGCATCGGAGTTTGTTCCGATTCGCTACGAATGCGGGTTTGACGACTACGGTCTCAGGAATATAACTGGAGACATTACGTTTTCCGCCGGCGGCGAACGCAGGCGTTATGACTTGGCAGAGGATTGGGCTGCCAAGGCATATCCAGGGGCGATTGCGTCCAACATCAAGGTCTGGTCGCCGGCGGGGAAGCGTTTCAAGCTGGTGGAAGGTGGAAGCACTGGCGAGGAGGTGTCGAACCTGCCTAATTTACGGACACGCGGGACAGGCGTCTACTGGGTTTTGGCCAATGCCGGTGAAACGGTGCAGGTTCGGCTGTTCTTTGGTCAGCTTGGGCGTTACGAGGCCAATCAGGCTGCTGTAAATGTGCTCAAGCCCTCGGGGAAGACTGAGGTTTTGGAGCCATTGCCATTCAAGTCGAGCAAGGCATATTCATTTGTCGCGGACGAATCCGGGGTGTACCAGATCAGGGTTGAGGCTGGCACGAACTGGTCTCGGATCGAGTCGTGCAATCGTCCGGTCTGGTTGTCGACCTGGCCTGGGAAGTTGGGCATGGTAACCGGCGGCGGGAAGGCCTACGTTTACGTTCCTCGCGGAAGTGGCGAGTTTGCGTTCAGGATTTCCGGCGATCCTGGTGAAGCTGTTGCGGCGAAGGTTTCTGATCCCGAAGGCAATGTCGTCTGGTCCAAGGATGTGATTGTCAACGGGGTTGAGTTTGTGGGTACAGCCGAGCAGGGGAAGGCCGGTGGCTTGTGGTCGATCGAATTGTCCCGCGCCAAGGACATGGTCATGGAAGACCACCATCTTCGGATCTATGGGATTCCGCCATTCCTGGTGCTGGCGCCGCAATTCGCGGTTGAACCGCAATAACCTGCCTTGTGGATTATTCCCAGTCGTGTGCGTATGCTACGAAGAATGGGTTGACCAAAGAGGGTTGGTTGTAGCTGATCGGTTCGTGCTCTTCCCAAGTAAGGAGTTTTCCGCCTGTGGCTTCCAGGATTGCCTGGGCGGCTCCAATGTCCCAGTTCATCGTCGGGGCGAGCCTGGGATAGACATCGGCCGAACCTTCCGCAACAAGGCATAGCTTGAGCGATGATCCGATCGAGACGAGCTTGACCGGCCCCCTTGTTTCCTCGAGACGATCGATGTAGTCCTGGGTTTCAACGTTGCAATGCGACCTTGAGGCGACAATCCTGGTCTCCGTTCGCCGATCATTGTCTTGGGGAAGAGGCAGCCGCTGGAAGGATGTTTCCGGAGCGTGGAGCTTTTCCGCCAAGTCATCCCTGGTGGCGAAGTGCGTATTCAGGACGGCCTTGTACGCACCTTGACCTGTAGCGCCGACGTAGAGCGTGCCTGGAACAGGAGCGTAAACGACGCCGAAGACGGGCTTCCCTTGGTGTATCAATGCGATGTTGACCGTGAATTCCCCGTTCCTTTTGATGAATTCCTTGGTTCCATCAAGCGGATCGACAAGCCAGAACATCGTCCACTGGGAACGGGTTTCGTATGGGATTTCCTTGGCTTCCTCGGAGATGACCGGAAGATCCCAAAGAGTTTGGAGACGCTGCATGATCAGGGCATTGGCTGCCCTGTCAGCTGCGGTAAGGGGCGACTTGTCCTCCTCCTTGATTTGGACTTCGAAGTCCTCTTGCCCATAGATTTCAAGGATTTTCTGCCCGGCGTCGAAAGCCGTTAGGACAACTGGCGGACATAGTCCGGCGATGATATTTTCGAAGGTCATTTATCGTGTTCAGTTAAGTTTGTATTGAACGAAAGCATAGAAGAGCGGGGCGACGAAAAGGAGCGAATCGAGCGTGTCTAGGATTCCGCCGATTCCCGGCAGTGCGCCCGAGTCCTTTGCCTTGGCCGATCGTTTGATTGACGATTCTGCGAGGTCTCCGATCAGTCCGATGACCGAGGCGAGGATGCCGAATCCAAGTGCTTCCACCCAAGTGAAGATTTTTGTTCCTGCGAAAGAGACGGTCGACGGGAAGATCAGGTAGCAGATCAGGGCGGTCGCCGTAGATGCGATCGTGCCGCCGATAAACCCTTCCCAGCTTTTCTTGGGGCTGATCACGGGTGAGATCACGGGGAAGAGCTTGTGGTTGCCGCCCGGTCGTTTGGCAGTCCATGTACCTACGATATATGCGCCCGCATCGGCGATTTTCGTTACAAGGATCATATAGAAGACAAGTGGCCTTGTGTCTCCTTCAGTAGTGAGGAATACGAGTCTTGGTATGAATGCCAGCGTCCAGGGGATGGTGACGATTGCGCCGATGGCGGCGAGTGAGCCGTTGACGTTTGCCTTGGTTGGTTCAACCCTGAGCGAGATGGTGAACACGGCTAGGACTGCAAGCGCCAAAACGAGACTGTCAGGGATTCCGATGATCGGTGCCTTGTTGATGAAATGCGGGATTGAGATCGTCGCGATGGTGATTGTCCCGTAAAGGATCGCGATCGCCTTGATGATCGGTTTCTTGGGTGGATTAAGGAGTTCAAACATTTCGTGGCAAGCCAGCCAAAGCATGGCTAGTGCCATAATGACGAAAAGACCGTGCCCATAGGGGAAGGGCAGGAAGAAGGCAAGGCATATGAGTACGATGAGCGGAATAGCGGATTTAAGACGATCAGTTAACATAATTAGAAGAAATTTACAGGTTATGGGCTTGGTTTGGATATGATAGTCGTTATATTTTAAGTTAACAAACGTATAAGTCAAATCATACTGATGAATATACGCGTTTTATCGGAGTAGTTTTGTGAGCATACTAGATAGTGCCAAGGTATTGACGAGTGTTCAGAATCCGATTGTGAAGCAGGTGTCCAAGTGGCGGGACCGTCGCGATCGTGATTTGGCTCAGAAGGTCTTGATCGAGGGTTATCGTGCGTTGGTTCGTGCGATGAGCGGCGATTATCCCGTCGAGGAGCTGTATGTATGTCCGGAGTGGTTTCTTGGGGTTAACGAGGAGGCTCTGATCACTTCGTTGTGTGCTCGCGGCGCCCGGTTGTACCGGGTTGGCAAAGAAGCTTTCGTAAAGATGTCGTATCGCGACCGCCCCGAAGGGTTGTTGGGCATTGGTCCCCAACGTCATCGTGGGTTGGACGAGTTGCCTGTCCATGATCGTCCGATGTTCTATCTTGTGGCCGAGCAGATCGAGAAGCCCGGGAATTTGGGCGCGATGCTTCGGAGTGCCGACGCTGCTGGCGTCGATGCGTTGATCCTGTGCGATCCCAAGACGGATTTGTACAATCCGAATGTCGTCCGTGCAAGTACGGGGACATTGTTTACGCTTCCTGTGGTCGAGACGAATTCGGCGGACGCCCTCGCCTGGTTGAAGGAGCACGGGGTGGCGATATTGTCGGCAACCCCGCATACGGACAAGTTGTTCACGGATGTTGACATGACGTGTTCGACGGCGATTGTCGTCGGCGCTGAGCAATATGGTTTAAGCGACTTGTGGTTGGCTGGTTGCGATGTTCAGGTACGGTTGCCGATGATGGGTTCCGCCGATTCCTTGAATGTCGCCACTGCGACGACGATATTGCTGTACGAGGTCTTGCGTCAGCGTTTGGCATCGGGTTTGGTATCGGATACCGGCATGGTGGCCGATCCAGCTCATTCAAGATAGTAGGGACAAAGAAAATCAGGGGATCAAGATGTTGGAGCTTCAAACGATTCGTATCAATCAGCAGTCATTGCGCGAGGAGATTCGCACTCATCATTGCACTGGAGTTTCGGGCTTGCTGTTTTCATGGAGTGTTGCCAGCAATCGCGGTGACAATCGCCAGTCATCTTGCCGGGTTGTTGTATCGCATGGCGGGAAGGCACTGTGGGATAGCGGTGTGATCAACGGTAGCGAGCAGTCTGCATATTGTTCGGCGGAAGGTTTTCCTCGTGGCGTGAAGCTTAAGGTAGGGATTCAGGTCGAGGATGCGTATGGCGAGAATGCGGTCAAGCATGACTATTTCTATTTGTGCGATACGAATTGGGAAGCCGGATGGATCGGGATGCCCGGCTATGACAAGGATGACACATACGTCATTTACCTTCGGAAGGAATTCCAGGTCGGCAAGCCAGTTGAATCGGCTCGCTTGTATGTGTGCGGAATCGGGTACCAGAAGGCATATTTGGACGGGGCCGAGCTTGACGGCTACACGTTGGATCCCGCAGTCACTGAGTACACGAAGGATTGCCAGTACGTGATGCATCCCGACTTGGAATTGGGCAAGGGAACCCACTGCCTGGGAATTGCCGTGGGACGTGGATGGCGGGACAATCGGATCCTCAGGAACGTTGATGCCAATCCGACCCACCGCGTCCCCTATATCGGGGAACCCCAGGCGACCGCTCAATTGGAGTTGACCTATGCTGACGGCACAAAGGAGCTTCTGGTCACCGATGCTTCCTGGCAGGCAGGACGCGGAGCGTATGTCGAGAACGACATATTCAATGGAGTCACCTACGACGCCCGGCTTGAGAGCGCATGGAGCGCCAGTGGATTCAAGGGCGATGGCTGGGTTGCCGCGGAAGCCAAGAAGGCGCCGGGCGGCAAGATGGTCCCGATGACGTTGCCGCCGATTAGATCGATTGAGGAACGGAAGCCGATTTCGCAATGGACCGTCAACGGAAAGCTGTTGCTTGACTTCGGGCAGAATTTGGCTGGTGTGATTACGTTGAAGATTCCTGCGGGGATGGCTGCCGGAAGCCAGATTGTCCTGCGGCACAGCGAGGAATTGAACGAGGACGGTGATCTATATACCGCGACCCTGCGTTCCGCCAAGGCGACGGATACGTACATTTGCAGCGGCAAGGAAGGCGAAGACACTTGGTTCAAGCCGATGTTTACGTACCACGGCTTCAGGTATGCCAGCGTCGAAGGATTGGGTAATTTCATCAATCCGGACACCATCGTCGCGTTGTCGTTGAGGAACGACCTTGACAATGACAGCTTTTTCCGTTGCGGCAGCGCCTTGGTGAACCAGATCCATGACAACTGCGTGGAAACCGAGCGCGGAAATACCCACGGTCTTTTGACGGATTGCCCGCAGCGTGACGAACGAATGGGTTGGATGAACGACGCGACGGTTCGTTTCGAGGCGTTCCCCTATCGCTTCGAGACGGCTCCGATCTTCCGCAAGATCGCCCGGGACTTGCGCAATGAGCAGAGTGAGCAAGGCGGGATTACCTGCACTGCGCCGTTGGTGTTTGGTCAGAATCCTGCGGATCCAGTTTGCTCTTCCTTCCTGATTACAGGCAAGCAGTGCTGGCTGTTCAACAAGGACATCGACATGCTTCGTGAAAACTACGAAGGCTTCAAGGGATGGGCGGATTGCCTCCTCCTGCACCATTCCGATGACGGAATCGTCAATTATTCGTACTACGGCGATTGGGCCTCACCCGCCTACGCCTGCGCCGAACCCGAGGGCGCACGTTCCGGCGTCACGCCTGGCATCTTCATGTCAACGGGATATTCCTACTACAATCTGCGTACGGTCAGCGAGTTCGCGACGATTCTCGGCAAGGACGACGATGCGGAGGAGTATGCAGAAAAGGCGGAATACGTCAGGAAGGCGATCATGGACAAGTGGTACAATGCCGAGACGAAGAAATTCAGCACGGGTTCTCAGGCGTGCCAGACGTTCATGCTGTGGCTCGGCTTGTTCCCGTCCAAGGAGGACGCCGCCATCGCGGCCAAGGGGTTGCGCGACGAACTCCGCTTGAACAACTTCAGGTTCACCACGGGCAATCTCTGCACGCGTTACCTGTTCGAGGTGCTTTGCGACTACGGATATGTCGAAGATGCCTGGACGCTGATCACCAAGGAAGACTACCCCTCGTTCGGATACATGATCCAACAGGAGGCAACGACGATCTGGGAACGCTTCGAACTGAAGAAGAATGCGGGCATGAATTCGCACAACCACCCGATGTACGGCGCGGTGTACTACTGGTTCTATGCCTATCTCGCAGGCGTCAAGCCATTGGAGGCTGGATGCGACAAGGTCAGGATCGCGCCTGTAATCCCATCCAAGCTGATGAGCGTCCATTGCCAAGTCGAAACGATCAAGGGCAACGTGATGGTACGTTGGTTTAAGCGGTATGAGAAGATGCACCTGTTGGTCTCGATACCCTTTGGCACGACGGCTCAAGTAGAATGGGGCGGCTCGACGTATGAAGTCGCCAGCGGCTTCCATACCTTCGAGTACTGATGAAGTAAAATCCAATCAATGAGAAAAGAAAGGCGTGCCATCGAATTGATGTCACGCCTTTTAAATGGTGGTAGGGCATGGATTCGAACCATGGAAAGTAAAGACTAGCAGATTTACAGTCTGCCCCCGTTGGCCACTTGGGTACCCTACCTAATATGTCATGCGCCGTGCGCAGTGTTTCAATTATGGTGGTAGGACATGGATTCGAACCATGGAAAGTAATGACTAGCAGATTTACAGTCTGCCCCCTTTGGCCACTTGGGTATCCTACCAGCAATAATTTTTAGAAAACGTTCAATAATCTAGCCCGACATTGCCGATATTCAAGCGGAAGGCAAGATTTTTTTGACGCATGGTTTTTTCGGCTTTTATAGATGGGAAAACGCCAATGTCCCTGAATGCTGAATGATGAATGCTGAATAATGAAGTCCAAGTCCTAAAACCTTAAGGTTTCCAAAACCAAAAGTCAAGTCCCATAGTCCCAGTCCCATGAATGCTGAATGCTGAATGCTGAATGCTGAATTATGAATGCAGGGAAATCCGTTTGTTCGGTTTGCTATTCAGGAGGCATGTCACATGGTTTTTGAGTACGAAAGTGTGAAAAATCGGATGGAATTTTGTCCGGGAAACCAGTAGCATAGGCCGCATCGGCCAGGTCTATGTCTCGCCCCGTTGGGCCTAATTTCAATATCAGCCATGAAAGTGCATGTCACATGGCATTTGAGTACGAAGGTGTGAAAAAATTGTTAGAAATTTCCAATCGTTCCAGAATTATTTATATTACCGTTTGTCAGGGGCAGGTGCTTCCAGACAATTTCAGCGATTCGCCTGGGATTGCATTTGAGAAACAATCATAGTTTTGGAGTTGAACGATGCGTGTTGAGCGAAGAAAACCGTTGACGGCTCGTGTTGGCGTGATGAGCATTGGGTTGGATACGTACTGGGGACAGTTCCCAGGCTTGCTGGACGAGCTGATGGGGAAGGTCGAGAAATTCAAGGGGAAGTTGAATAAGTACAATGTCGAGATCGTCGATTTCGGGATGGTTGACAATTCGGAGAAGGCGTATGCGTTGCTTCCCAAGATGCTCGGGAGCGACTTGGACGTGCTGTTCGTCGACATGGTGACTTATGGCACGAGCGGGACGTTTGGGATCATCGTTCAATCTGTTTCGTGCCCTGTTGTATTGGTTGCGTTGCAGCCCATGGCGGCGATGGATTATGCACGTGGGACGACCTATATGCAGCTATGCAACGACGACGTGTGCTCGGTTCCCGAGTTTACTGGAGTTGCGATTCGCATGGGGCGTCGCGTATCCGGTGTTGTGATCGGGCAATTGGAAGGTGATGCCATTGCCGATGCCGAGCTTGCCGAGTGGATTGGAGTTGCAAGGGTCAGGCATGACTTGCAGAAGGCTCGGTTGGGGTTGATGGGGCATGTTTTGGATACGATGCTGGACATGCAGGCCGATCCAACAGCGATTACGGCTGCGTTCGGCGCGCATATCGTCCCCTGCGAAGCCGAGGAAATCATGATCCATTATAGGAAAATCACCAGCGAGGAAAGCGACGTGGTCGCCATGAAAAGCAGGATACTGGACTTTTTCGATACGCCTGATCCCGTGTCGGATCCTCTGACGACGAAGTTGACTGACCACGACCTGGATTTGTCTGCCCGTGTCGCTGTTGCCCTTGAGCGCTTTGTCGCTGCGAAGCGCCTGGATGGCTTTGCGTACTATTACGAAGGCGAGCCCGACAGCAAGATGCGCGAATTGGTGACGAATTTCATTGTTGGGAATTCGCTGTTGACCGGTGCAGGCTTTCCGATGTGCGGCGAGTTCGACATCAAGACCTGCGTTGCGATGATGATGATGGATCGGTTGGATATTGGAGGAAGTTTTGCTGAGTTCCATCCTGTCGATTTCGTCCGCGACACGGTTTTGGTTGGCCACGACGGCCCCCACCACGTGAACATCGCGGATCGTCGACCGGTTCTCAGGAGCCTGTCTCGCTATCATGGCAAGCCCGGCACTGGCGCGGGGGTCGAGTTCAATATCAAGACGGGGCCAATCACGATTCTGAGCATTGGAATGAATGAAAATGGGAAGCCGAAGATGGTCGTGGCGCAAGGCGAATCGCTCCCGGGACCAATCCCGCCGACGGGGAATACCAATACACACGGGAAATTCAAACCCGATGTGAGAACGTTCCTGAAACGCTGGGTAATGGAAGGACCGACGCATCACTTCGCATTGGGAATCGGGCATCACGCAAGCACATTGGAAAAGGTCGCTGATAGCTTCGGAGTAGAGTGCGCAGTCATCTCCGAGTCGATTTAAGGCCGGGAAAAGATTGTTGCGGTAGCATAGATGCAACAACGGCGCACATGGTTGGAACCGCGTGCGCCGTTGTCGGGATAACTTTATTTTAGTTTACATTGCGAAGATCTTGTCCATCGCCTTTGATGTTCTGTCGAGGAGCGTTGGATCTGGCGGCATCATTTCGGCGGTGATCGTTTTCTTGTAGCCGATTTTTCTGATGGCATCGATCGTTTCCTTCCATGGGACGTCACCGTCGAGGAGGTCGCAGAATCCAGCGAGCGTGCCGACTGAGAGCTTGAAGTCCTTGAAGTGGATCCTGTCAATCCTGCTTCCGAGGATTTCGATCCAGTGCGGCGGCCACTGCTGGTGGTTCAGCACGTTTCCGACATCGAAATAGGCTCCGACCGATGGATTTCCGATGCTGTCGATAAAGTTGGCGAATTCGCGCGGCGAGTACAAGAAGCCGTTCCAGACGTTTTCGACTGCGAGTTTGACTCCGAGGTCTTTCGCTGCCTGTCCGAGTTCGGTGACCGCCTCGCGCGCCCATTCCAGGACCTTGTCGTAGTTGACGGGCTTGAAGTCTGGTTCCCATGGGATCAGGACTGCGCCTGGCACGAAGAGGAGGGATTTGCATCCGAGCCATGCGACTCTTTGGAGGGCTGCCTTATGGATTTCGATTGACTTTCTGCGGACTGCGGGATCGAGGTTGGTTGGGTTGCATCCCCAGCTCATTCCCGAGGCGACTGATTCGAGTAGGATTCCCGCCTTGTCCGCTGCTGCGCGGTATTCGATGCAGGTATTTTGCGATGTTTCGGGTGTGAGTGGTCCGTCAGTTCCGACGCAGAGTTCGATGGCCTGGAAGTTTGCATTTTTGGCTTGGGCGATAGCGTCTTGGACGGTGCATGTTCCGCTGTTTTGGACTGACCAGTAGCTGATTGCTTTGATCATTTGTAATGTACCTCTCTTGCGTAAGATTGTTGGTTTGAGTTTTGCTGCCGAAGTGCAAAACATGAAATATGCATTAAGTTACTTTTGTTGCGAGTAAAAGTCAAATGCAGAAAGCGAGTTGCGAAAGAAAATGCATTAGCATCCTGCGTATTGATTATATTTTTTTTAAGGAGAAATATGTATGTTTGATGGATTGAAGAAGTTGGGTGGATTTGCTCGTCGTGCCCGGATCATTGAAGTAGGTCGCGATCGTTTGCGTCAGGTACGCCATCAGCTGTCATTTGTATTGGTGACCGAGGACTTGAGCGAGAACAGCCTTGACGAGATGCTCAATTTGTTTGAGTGTCCTGTCTACCGTCATCTGTCGATGAGTGAATTGGAGGATGCATTTGGCTATCAGGGCACGAAGATATTGGGATTTCGCCGCAGTTCATTGAGCAACGAGATATCCTCGCTGCTGAAGGGTTGCGGCGTGGTCCGTCGCAAGCCGTTGCCCGAGCATCCCAAGGTAGCGGTATTGGGCGCGTCTGGTATAGGTCGTCACCATGCGAACTGGTGGAATATGGAGGGTGCAAGCCCGATAGCGTTTTTGGGCAGCAGCCCTGAGAGTGTCGAGAAGACTCGGGAAAAGTTGCATAGGATGTTTGGTTTCGAGGGACGCGGGTATGTTGACTTGGCGGAATTGCTGTCGACTGAGCGTCCTGACATTGTTGATGTCTGTCTTCCTCCTCGGATGCATTATGCGGCCGTTAAGCAGGCATTGGAGGCGGGTTGCCACGTATTGTGCGAGAAGCCCTTTGTCTATGACGACGACTTGAGCCACGAGGAGCTGCTTGACCAGGCTCGCGAGCTTGGTCGTCTTTCAGGTCGCAAGGGGTTGATGCTTGGAGTATGCACTCAATACGTGATGGTTGCCAAGGAGATCATCAGCTTGTGGAAGGAATCGCATCCTGGCGAAAGCATCACGGAGTTCGTAGGTCACTTGGTTTCTCCTACCCGCGACCGTCCTCCGGTTCCCCATTGGACCTGGGTTGACTTGTCGCCTCATATGCTGGGGGTCGCTCAGGTATTGAGTCAATGCGGCGAGTTGGATTGGTCGACGTTGCGGAAGAAGTTCGAGGGTCATTTGGCCGAGGCGGAGTTCCAGTTGACATGCAATGATGGCAAGCCGTTGTCATGTCGCATCACCACATTCCATACTGACGAGGAACCGGAAAACATCCGTCAGATAACCTTGAACGGAACTTTATACGATATTGGTGGTCGTATTGACGAAAACAATGTTTTCCAAATGGACATTTTTTCTCCGGATGGCATGGTTGAGCGGCCTGACATGTTGCGTTTGCTGATACGGAGCTTCCTGAATGGAAAAGTTGAGGTTCCGCCTGCGAAGGCGATTCAGAATTTGGAGTGGATGTTGCGATGCATCAAGGCATGAAGGGGATGAATTGCATGAGATTGTTCTTGTTATCCTTGTTGATTCCTGTGCTTTTTGTTTTTGGGCAGGGGCTTCCGTATGATGTGACTGGAGGCGAGTGGTCAAGTGCGGGTGAGTTGCGTTTGCGTTTCAAGACGGCGGCGAAGACGTATGTATATGCGGAGAGCCTGAAGGTCGTCTTGGTCGATCAAGCGGGTGTTGAAACGGATATGAAACGCATTGGCGGCGCTGCTCCCAAGCTGGAAGGCGAAGACGAATTGGCTTGGAGTGGTGAATTCGAATTGATATTCAAGTCTGATGCCGGGGGAACTGGCAGTCGAGTCAAGGTGTCGATGCAGGGGTGCAACGACAAGGGGATGTGCTTCATGCCGATGACGAAGGAGTTGACTCCTGGCGTTGCGTCGCCGTCCGCCGTTGAAACGTCTGCGGCTTCTGGCGAGGGCTTGTTGAGTCCATCCTCGATAGTCGGCCAGGCTTCTGGCTATATGGATGTTGACTCGTTCATCGGTTGGCTTGACCGGATGGAGGGCATTGAAGCCGGCGATGACGTTGGTGGTTATTTGGATAGGATTCGTTCGCGTTATGGCTTGTGGTTGGTCGGCTTGTTGTTGATACCGTTTGGTTTGCTCTTGAATTTGACTCCATGTGTATTGCCGATGATTCCTGTCAATTTGGCGATATTGGGTGCTGGCAAGAGCAGCAAGTCACGTGGTGTTGGCTTGTTGTTGGGGTTGTGGTATGCGTTGGGCATGTGCTTGTCTTACGGTTTGTTGGGTTTGATCGTCGTGCTGGTTGGCGGTCAATTTGGGAGCATCAATTCATCTTGGCTGTTCAACGTGGTTGTCGGCGTTGTTTTTTTTGTTTTGGGTCTATCGATGTTTGGATTTTTTGAGCTTGACCTGGCTCGTTTTCGTGGTGGCGGAATGTGGCGGAAGGGGACGTATGTCGGCGCATTTGCGATGGGTTGCCTGACGGCGGTTCTCGCAGGTTCTTGCGTTGCTCCGGTTTTGATTTGGGTATTGCTGTTGAGTGCGGAGATCTATTCGTCTGGCGGCATGATTGGATTGTTGTTTCCGTTCTTGCTTGGTTTGGGCATGGCGTTGCCCTGGCCGTTTTTGGGTTGTGGGATTGGGATGTTGCCGAAGCCCGGTGGATGGATGGTAAGGTTGCGTCAGGCATTTGGCGTTATCATCTTGTTGGTGGCAGGGTACTATTTTTACGTAGGATACAAATTGTTTGGCGATGGCGGGCAGGTTGCTTCAGATGACGGTTGGCGAACAGACGTCAAGGTGGCGTTCGCCGAGGCGCGGGAAGCCAACAAGCCAATCCTGCTGGATTTCTGGGGAATCTCATGCAAAAATTGCGCCGCGATGGATTCGACGACGTTGGCGGATCCCAAGGTGAGGGAACGACTGGATAAGCTGGTGTGTGTCAAAGTCCGAGGAGATGATAAGGACGATGACGTGGCACTCGAACTCGTCAAAAGTTGCGGAATCATCGGTTTCCCGACGTATGTCTATGTGAAGCCGAACTGAAACGCCAGCGCAAAGGTTGATTTCTCATGGGCAATGCATAAATTTAATTGCTTGTTTTTCCCGTGCCTAGGCGTGTGGTTTTTCTGTCATAATACATTGGTTTTGAGCGAGTTGTCATAGTTGCAATGTCGAAGGGTTGGCTTGACAAAATAAGTCAATGGGTCAGTGAGGCGCATCTTCCTGAAGGTGCGTTTCGCTTTGCGTTGCACGATTACTCGTTGGTGCCCATTGCGTTGTCCTTGGTGTTGAGTTACCGTCGCGACAGGGTTTTGGTGATTGCCGCGGACAGTTCGCGAGCGGAGGTTTTGTGCTCTGGCTTGGGTTCGTACCTGAAGTTGCTTGGAGACGAACGTCCTATCGTGCCTGTCGAGGAGTTGGTCTTGGGGCGTCACCAATGGGTTCCTGAGAACGAGGCTGGTCGCTGTGCCGCGCTTGAGTTGGCGTTGGGTGGTCGTCCTGCGATTTTTGTGTCGACTGTTCCTGCGTTGATGTCTCGCAGCATTGCTCCGAAGTGGTTTACGAAGCGCACGTTCACGTTGCGTCGTGGAGAGAGCATTGACCTGGACGAATTGTGCGGTCGCCTCGTGGAGTTGGATTACGACAACGAGTTTCAGGTCCAGCAGCCTGGCGAGTTTTCCCGTCGAGGCGGGATACTGGACATTTATTCCCCGTTGTACGATGCTCCGGTGCGCTTGGAGTTTTGGGGTGACGAGATAGACAGCATTCGGTTCTTCCTGCCTGACAGCCAGTGCTCATTCAAGGACATCGAGGAGGTTCGTATTGTTCCTCGCGGGAAGGCAGTTCTTGAGGCCGAGGAATCCGAGAGCGCGTGGGTGCGTGATTATTTCCCCAGCAGTGTTCCGTTCATGCTGTGCGGTCCCGATCTGATCGAGGCTCACTTGCGCGAGTACAGCGAGGAACATGTACGGAAAGTTTGGGCGAAGACCTTGTCGGGTGCGAAGGGGACTGTGAGTTTGATTACGGAGCCCGGCGAGAGTTCGTTGAAGACGCGCTTGGGAGGACCTGTCCGGACGATCGGAGCCGTGAGCCTAGGGGCGGAATTGTCGACCTTGCTACCTGAAATGGGTGATGGCGCGACGTTGTGGCATTGGCAGCAATTGCGTGACAGCCTGTTGCGCTGGCATCGTGGCGGGTACGAATTGGTTGCGTGTTGCGGCGGTGAGAGCGAGGCTTCTCGATTTGAGGAGATGGTGAAGGCGGATTCGTTGACGGTTGAGCTGCCGATGTCAATTGAACCCTTGTCATTGGATTCCGGGGTTGTTTTGACTGATGCCAAGGTCGTGTTGCTGAGCGACCACGAGCTGTTCGGCCGGAAGTCGGTGCGCCGCCGCCGCCGTCGCCATTTAGAATATCGACGTGATCAGGCGCTGCGTGACACGAGTGATTTGGAGGAGGGTAGCTATGCCGTTCACGTCACTCACGGGATATGCATTTACCATGGGATCCGGATGCTGGAGAGCATAGGCGAGGTGCAGGAGGTCATCGAGCTTGAGTTCGATGACGAGAAGCGTGTGTACGTGCCCTTGGAACAGGCTCATTTGGTCAGTCGATACATGGGCGCCGGGAAGGCTGCTCCCAGCCTGAGCAAGTTGGGTGGGATTGGTTGGCGTCGCGCCAAGGAAGCGGCGGGCGAGGCGGCGTGGGATTTGGCGGCGGAGATGATTCGGATGGAGGCGATGCGGCAGAATGTACCTGGAACGAGTTTTGAACCCCAGGTCGAGTGGGAACGCGCGTTCGTGGCGTCGTTTCCATACGAGGAGACTGCGGATCAGGCGATCGCGATCGAAGAGGTCCTGTCTGACATGGCGAAGACGAAGCCGATGGATCGGTTGCTGTGCGGCGACGTGGGATACGGGAAGACGGAAGTCGCCATACGTGCGGCATTTCGTGCGGTTTTGAATGGGAAGCAAGTTGCAGTATTGGTTCCGACGACGATTTTGTGCGAGCAGCACTTCCAGTCGTTCCGAGAGCGGATGGCCAGCTATCCGATTGAGATCGAGTCGTTGAGTCGCTTCAAGACCAAGGGCGAGCAGGCTGAGATTTTGTCTCGTGCGGCCCGTGGCGACGTTGACATTGTGATCGGGACTCATCGCTTGCTGTCCAAGGACGTATCCTTTGCAAGCTTGGGGTTGTTGATCATTGACGAGGAGCAACGATTCGGCGTTGAGGACAAGCAGCAGTTGAAGCAGATGCGTGCAAACGTCGATATCTTGACGATGACTGCGACGCCGATTCCGCGAACCCTGTACTTCAGCTTGTCCGGATTGCGGAGTCTGAGCACGATCATGACTGCGCCTTCCGATCGCCTTCCTGTGACGACTGTAGTCTCCATGTTTGACAAGGAGCTGATCCGCCGGAGCATCGTGCGTGAATTGGAGCGTGGCGGTCAGGTGTTTTTCCTGCATAACAGGGTCAAGACGATTGATCGGATGCACGAGATGATCAGCAGCTTGGTTCCAAATGCCCGGACGGCTGTGGCGCATGGGCAGATGTCGCCCGGTCGCCTCGAGGAGGTGATGTGACGCGGTTTGTGGCTGGCGAGTACGATGTGTTGGTATGCACGACGATCATCGAGAGCGGGGTTGACATCCCGAATGCGAATACGATCATCATCGACCGTGCTGATAAGTTCGGTTTGTCCGAGTTGTACCAGTTGCGTGGTCGTGTCGGTCGCCATCATCGTCAAGCCTATGCGTATTTGTTGTTGCCTCCGATGGGAACATTGCCTGCGAATGCCCGCGATCGCCTGGAGGCGATCAGGCGTTACACTCATCTTGGCGCGGGGTTCAAGTTGGCCTTGCGCGACCTTGAGATTCGCGGTGCCGGGAACATATTGGGGACTGAGCAGAGCGGTCACATTGCGGCTGTAGGCTTTGACTTGTACTGTCAATTGTTGAAGGAAGCGATTGCAAACCTTGAGAAGCGGGAACTGGAGTTGCCACGTCAGGTGGACATGTTTTTCGACAAGACGACGTTTGCTGTCGTCGCTTCAAACGGCAGGTCGTCCTTGGGGATTCCAGCCGCCTACGTCGAGGATCAGGGGGCACGGGTAGATTGCTACAAGACCTTGAGCCGGATGACTCAATTGTCCGAGGTTGACCGGTATGCCGAAGAATT
>JAGVUR010000067.1 GCA_019136135.1 Verrucomicrobiota bacterium | reverse complement strand
AAATTTTCCCAAAAAACGCGATTTTTTAGTGATGCAAATAAGGCTTTAGCCCACCCAACCGTAAGGGGGCCTCCGCCCCTGAATGTAGTGTGCGCGAGGAAGCGAAAGAAGTTGCGATGGCGGCGGAGAAGGTTGGGGTGGCGGCGGTCAGCTCATTCATCATTCATAATTCAGGACGGGTCGGACAGGGTCGGACAGGGTCGGACAGGTCTGGCGGGGTCGGACAGGTCTGGCGGGGTCGGACAGGGTCGGACAGGGTCGGACAGGTCTGGCGGGGTCGGACAGGTCTGACGGGTCTGACGGGTCTGACGGGTCTGACGGGTTGGGCGAAATTGCCATGCTACAGAACAAGACACCTTAGGTATGGGCACCCAGGGTGCTCGTACTTGAGCCAATCCACCAATTGATGTAGGGGATGGGGGGTGGATTTTCTGGGTTTTCAGCAACGGCAACCGTTATTTCCCGATGAGGAACTGGTAGTTTGCGAGCAGTTCCAGGTAGTTGATTTTAGAACCGATTAGGTCGACGTATGAGTTTTCGAGGTCGGTTTGTGTACGTACGAGTTCGAGGATATCGATTTCGCCGTTTTCCCATCTATCCTTGTAGAGTTCCTCTTGCCGTTTGAGGAGTTCGCATTGCCTTTCCTGTAGTTCGACTGCTCTTGCGTATTCGTCCAGCCTGCGTTTGTAGTTGCCGATATTTGCTGTGATTTCCTGCCTGAGCGAGTAGGATTCCGAGTTGTTTCTTTGGACGTTGTTATGTGCGATTTGAAGTCTTGCGAGGTCGGCTCTTCTTCCGATAGTCCAATTGAAGGAGAGCGCCAGGATTTGATCATCGTCGCCATTCAGGTTGTAGTTGTCCCCGTCTCCGCGTTGCCGATGTGTTGCTGAGAGCACGACGTCTGGCATTGTGTTGGAGTCCCTGATTTCGAGGAGCCACTTGAGCTTTGTTTTTTCGAGTTTGTTGTTTAGGATGGATTCCAGGTTTTCCTCTGCGAATTCGAGGTCGTCTTGCGGGTTGACGTCTTTGACCTGGTAGTCGAACTGTCCAGTGATATTGAGTTGTTTATCGACATCGTATCCGATGATTTCCTTGAGTGTATCGATTCCGTTTGCGATAGATCTGATTGCGGAGTTGACTTGCAGTTCGTTGTTTGGGATTCTGAGTTCAGCCGTCAGGATATCGAGTGGCTTTTCGCGTTCTCTTGTCAGCAGCAAGTTTCGCTTGGCATTTTCGAGCGCTCGTTCCTTGACGGTCAGCGATTGCTGTGCGCGAATGATTGTGTAGTAGGCGAGGGTGACGTCGAGGACGAGTCTTCGTTCTGCGCGTTTGAGGTTATTGAGTTGGATCAGTTCATCGATGAGGCTTGCCTCCAAGTTGTACTTTGTTTCGAGTGCGCTTCCTCCGCCTAGGATTTTCTTTGAGATTTGGATTGCCAGGGCTGTATCGGTGAAGTCCGAGTTGTTGACATGGTTTGCGTTGAGTCCTGCTCTCACGTTAAATCCATTCTGGAATTCCTTATTGAGCGTCACGTTGGCGGCATTGGATTCCGGCTTGGCAAACGTGTATGAATCCGAGGCTGATACCGCCCAGTCGAATCGCGCCTTCTCAATGACGGTCTGGAGTTTTTGCGAGCGCGTGGAAATTTTTTGCCTTTCTAGCGACGGCGAATTTTTGAGGGCGTAGTCAATGCATTGCTGCAACGACCATGTTGGAATGTCGCTGTCTTGCGCATTGAGGGTGACGACGAACGCTAGGATTGAGATGAAGACACGAGATTTTTTCATGGTGGTATGGTGCTGTCGTTAGTCGGCTCTGAGTGCTTCGACCGGGTTTTTGTTAGCTGCCTGGCATGCGGGGTAGATTCCGAAAATCAGTCCTGTTGCGGTAGAGGCGATGACTGCGATGAGCAGCAGCGGGAGTGAGAATACGATTGGCAGTTCCAGGAGTTGGCAGGTGATGACGACCACGATGGCGGCCAGGATGACACCAAAGAATCCGCCGGTGACCGAAATGGTCATTGCCTCGGAAAGGAACTGGCGCATAATGTCAAATCGGGTCGCGCCGACCGCACGGCGGATTCCGATTTCGCGGATGCGTTCAGTGACGGAAGCCAGCATGATGTTCATGATGCCAATGCCTCCGACGACGATGGAGATCGATGAAATGCAGAAGGTCAGGATGTCCAAGAGGCGTTGCGATTGCTGCTTTTGCTTGAGCAGATCCATTGGGATGACCAGGTCATAGTCGGCAACGCCCGAATGCGACATTCCGAGGATTGCTTTGATTGCTCGCCCTGCTCTAGCCAAGTCGTCTTCAGTTTTGAGTTGCAATTGGATTTCGTCCAGTTCCGACCTAAGGTCAAGGAATGAGGTTCTTGTGAGGAGTGTTTCCAATGGGATCAGGATATCGTTGTTTGGGTCGGAGATTGAGGTTGCCTCGAGTTCATCCAGGTCGATTTGCTTGTCTTCGAGGATTCCGACGACTCGGAATGGGCTTCCACCCAGGAGAATTATGGTTCCCACCAGGTCTTTGGGGGTGTTCTTGAAGGCTTTGGTGCCTGCGTCAATCGCTTGCCTGAGCATGGTCTTGGCGATGGTACCACCCAAGATGACGGAGGGGCTGCTTTGGATCTTGTCTCCCTCGTCGAAAGGTCGTCCTGCCTGGAGGCTGAGGTTGTTGACCGCCAGGTAGTCGCCTTCGATGCCGAGGACACGCGCGTTGATTTGGTTGTGTTCATGGAGGACGTTGAGCTTGATTTCGCGAAGGCAGGCGGCCTTTCCAATTTCCGGGATGCCTTCCCGGATGGCCGCGAGATCGTTTCTGCTGAGACCCAGCGATCCACGGACGCGGGTGTCAACCAGGCGTTCGGTTTCGAATTGCTTGTCAACGATCCGCACCAGGTTTGCCCCCAATGCCCTGATTTGATCAGCTTGCTTTTGTTTGCTTCCCAGCGAGAAGCTTGACATGGCGATGACGGACGATACGCCGATGATGATTCCAAGCATGGTCAGGAAGGTACGCATTTGATGTGCCAGGAGTCCTTCCTTGACGCCGATTCTGAGTAGATCCATCAGCGAAAGTGTTTTTTTGGTTGCGACATTGGGTTCGCGGATGATTGGATTTGGATTCGGCTTGCGTTGTCCCGGGCAATCTTCGATGATTTTGCCGTCCGAGAGTGTGATTTTGCGTGTTCCTGTATTTGCGAGTTTTGGGTCATGGGTAACCATAATTATTGTATGTCCTTGTTCATTAAGGTCATACAGGATTTGCATGATTTCCTTCGACGTCGTCGAATCCAGGTTGCCTGTAGGTTCGTCAGCGAGGATGATGTCCGGTTCCGCAATCAGCGCTCTTGCGATGGCTACTCTCTGGAGCTGTCCTCCCGAGAGCTCCTTCGGGTGGTGCCTGAGTCGATTTCCCAGTCCAAGTTTGCTTGCCAGTTCCTTTGCCTTTGCCTGCCTGATGTTTTTTGGGACTCCGCGATAGACGAGCGGAAGGCCGATGTTTTCGATTACGTTCAGGTCGTTCAGCAGGTTGAATTGCTGGAAAACGAAGCCGATATGCTCGTTTCTAAGGAAGGAAAGGGCTGCGTCGTTGCAATTGGTCATCGACTGGGAGTTGATTTCCATCACGCCGCCCGTCGGAATGTCCAGCAAGCCCAGCAAATGCATCAGGGTGGATTTGCCGGAGCCGGAGGAGCCGACGATCATCAGGAAATCCCCGGGGTTGACTTCCAGGTCAACACCATCAAGCGCGGCGACTATGTGGTCGCCCATTTTGTAGTGTCGTTCCAGTCCTGATATGTGGATAATTGATTTCATGGTGGCATCTGCATTGATCGTCAGAGGAGTCCGTTGGTGGTTGGCACCAGGATGTAATCTCCTTGAACCAACCCTTTGCGGATGGCAAAATACATGTCATTGAAGTAGGTTCCTTCAACGGTTTTTGTGGAATGGTCCGTCAGGATGACCTGGAATTTTCCATTGTCGTCCTGCTTGACTGCCGATCTTGGGATAAGGATATGGTCTTGGCTTTGCTCTATGATGATTTCGATCAGTGCCGACATTCCTGGGTGGAAGATCACTCCCTGCCCGTCAAAGGCGATGTTCGCGTTGAACATGGAGATTTCGGAGTCGCCGGAATCCAGCGCCGTTGGGTCGACCCTGTTCCTGTCTCGTCCAATCGCTCCCAATTGCTTCAGTGTGCCTTCAAAGGTCTTTTCTGCGATGGCGGGCATCGAAAGCTTGACCTTCATGCCTTCCTTGAGGTAGTGGTAGTCGGCTTCGTTCACAACGAGTTTGACCTCCATCCTGGTTGGGTCGATCACGTCTCCGACGACATCCTGCTGGTTTTTCTCTTCTCCGACGCTGATTTCCTTGATCAGTCCGCCGGAAGTCCAGTCCCTATATGTCCTGACCTTGAAGAGTCCGTCCGAGGTTGCCTTGACTGCCGCTTGTGCGATTTCGTTTTCGGAGTATGCGATTCTGTGCTTGATGACTTTGAGTTCTCGTTCTTCGGCTTCGATTTGCGCCGTGATGTCATTGACCCTTCTTTCCTTTCTTTTTTCCATTCGCTCCATGTTGGCCCGTGCTCTTTTGACTGCCATATTGAGTTCGACCTTGCGCTCGTCTGTCGCCCCCTTTTTTTTCAATTTGTTTTGCAGCAGCAGTTCATCGAGTGTAGCCTTTGCGTTTTCGAGTCTTTGTTCGAACGGTTCGAGTGCCGAGGCGGTGATATATTGTTTCGTGAAGAGTCTATGTTCTCTGTCGTAGTTGTCCTGTGCCTCTTCAAGGTTAAGCTGGGCGAGTTCCTCTTCGATTTCCATAATTCTTCGGTCTCTTGGGAGCGGTTCTGCCAATTCCATTTTTTCCTCGAGAATTGCGTAGTCGAGCTGTGCTTTTCTGAGGTTGATGGTTTGCGTTTCCTGGAATTCGACCAGGTCTCGTTGCGTATTGAGTCTGACCAGTGAGAGTTCTGTGGTATGGAGTGAGGATTCTTGGTTTTCGATTTCCTCACGTGCCGATGAATCGTCTATTTGGAAGAGGATATCTCCCTTTTTGACGGGCGTGCCTTGTGGCAGGAGTTCTGTGATGCGTCCTCTAGTCTTGACGATTGCAGGTGTTGTTTCGGAGCATTGGAGGATGCCCCGTGCGAGGATGCTCCTTGAAGCGGTGATCGGTTTGACCTGGTAGGTTTCGTATTTCACCGTGTCATCGTATTGGCGTGATTTCCAGAATAGGAAAGCAGCCAGTGCGCAAGCTCCTAGGAACGTGGTTGTGAGTGTGAATTTCAGTTTCATGGAATCGGTTATTTGGCAAATGGGAAGTAGACTTCGCCGATCAGTCCAGGCTTCAGCTCGGTCTCATCAGACTTGATCCTGATGCGGACGTTGAAGATGACTTCGCCCAAGGGTTCCCGGGCGGAATAGAGGCCAATCTGGGTGTCTTTCTTGGTCTTGTTCGAGAAGAGCAGGTCAACGCTGGTCACCTGACCCTGCAAACGATCGTCAGACAAGGACGGAATCCTAACCTCAACCTCGAGACCGTTCTTGATCTGAGGATAGTACTTCTCAGGAACCTCGACCTTGATCTCCATCTCAGACAAGTCGGGAATCGAAAGAATGTTGAACCTAGGCCCGACTGTGTTTCCGACGGCGATCTTGGTGATGGCGCCTTGGTTGTAGACCTTGTTGTAGCAGATCAGCCCGTCTGAAGGCGAGGTAATCGTATGGTTGTCCCGCTGCCTGATTCTTCTTTGGAGCCGTCTTTGGGTTTGGTCCAGGTTATTCTTGACCCGTTCGAATTCCCGCCTGATTGAGATATTGTCAAAATGGACTGTTTTTACGGTTGTCTCGTAGGTTGAAATCGCCTCGTCGAGTGTCAGTTGTGCCCTGGATCGCCTGACTTCAGTCGGTCCTTCGAGTTCTTTATCCAGGTTCAGCTGTGCCTTTTCGAGGTTGAGTTCATGTCGCCTGAGATCGCGCTTGAGTTTTTTGATTTCTGCAGGCGACATGGTCGGGGTCGCCTTGGCTTCTTCCCGTTTGACCTTTCGTTGTGTGTCCTCGAGTCTGATTTTTGCCAGGTCCCGGTTCATTTCTGCCCTGTAAATAGGCAGCGGCCTTACGAGTTCGAGGGTGTCACGAGCTGTCAGTTTGGCGATTTCGAGAGTGTTTTTCGCCATTTTAAGCTTGAACTCACCATTGATTCTTGTCAGTTCGACTTGTTTTTCGGTCTCGTCGACGGTTGCCTGTTGTGCGGCGACGTTTGTTTCGATTCGTTCGATTTGGCGTTCCCTTTCCTTTGGGTCGAGCTTGGCGACCACGTCTCCTTTTTTGACGACGGTTTCTTCCGGGACGAGCCATGTGACTTTTGGCCAGGGCCACCACCCGATGTCCGGGACGACAATGTCGGTTTTGTTGATGGGATCGAGTTCCCCTGAAGCGGATAGTCTTTGTTCGTCCTCGTTTCCTGTCTTTGCGGCCACTTTGAACTCACCACGCATGGAAACGGTTTTTCCGTCCCAGGAATTGTCTGCGAGTACGAACCATCCATCCAAGGAGGTTCCTGCGACCTCGGTGAAAACACCTTTATAGGCGATGAAGTTCTTGCCTTCCTCGAATCGGACGAATTTGAGCGGGAGTGCCGGTCCTTCCAGGGGGGTTGCGGCGTGCAATTCGGCGACGCCAACCATTCCGGGACGAAGCCAGGGCGCTTCCTCGTTCTTCTGAATCGTCACGTCAAATACCTTGACGCCGAACTTTTGATCTCGGTTCCAACCTGCATTCTCCTTTTCGGACAGGTCATGGGACAAGGTTGAAATCGTCTTGAGCGAGCAAGTTATCGGCTGGTCTTGCTTTCCATTGAGGCGGACGATGATCTTGTCGCCCTCGTTGAAATGCTTTCTGACAGCCTCGAGCAGGACGCCTTGGAAGCCGATAGTCGACAATTCGGGGATTTCCATAAAGGCGAAGTTGTTCCACATCCTTGCGCCTATGACGAGTTCTTCGTTGTTGAGGCGGTTGTGGCTGACATAGCCATCAATCGGCGCCGTGACCGTTGAGTGCTCGATATCCTCTCGCTTTTCCTTCAATTCGCGAGTCTTGTGTCTCTTCTGGGATTGTGCGCCAATTCGCTGGATCTCCGAAATCTTCTTTTGCTCCCCCATCTCGAACTTGAGCTTCTCGATTTCCAGGTTGCAGTTGTCAATTTCAAGCCTTGTCCTTTTGATTTGGTCAGGGAGTTCGACTGGGTTTTTGGTCAGTTCCATTTCGCGTTCGGCGAACCTTGTCCTGACTATGTTTTCCTGCCTGGTTTTTTCTGCCGAGTCCAGTTCGGCCCTTGAGATCATTCCCCGGTTGAAACGGTCTTTAGCCTTGTTGAAGTCCTTGTCTGCCGCCCTGAGGTTGAGTTGCGCGATTCTGAGTCTTCCTTCAGCGATTCTGACGTCATCGGGGTTGGGTTCGGCGAGCAATCGATCGAGTCTGGCCTTGAAAGTATTGAGCCTGTCCTCGAGCGACCCCATCTGATCCATCATATCGATGTCCTTGTTGTCGATATTGGCAAGTCTTCGTTCGAGCCTGGCGTCGATGACCGCTTCTTCCAAGAGGAGGGTATCGAGTTCGTACTGTGATTGCTCGGTGCTGAATTTTGCGACCACGTCTCCTTTTTTGACGAGCGATCCGTCTGGTATCAGTTCCGAAAGGGGCAGCCACCGGACCGGATTGAGGATTTTCTCGGAATTGTCGGTTTTGGTCTTCACCCTGATTGTGTATGTATAGGGGAATGATTTTCGTTGGATAAGGTACGTCTCGTCGTCCAACAGTTGCGTTTGGGCGACGAGCATGCAGGCTAATCCAACGAGAACTACGAGTGTAATCCGAGACATTATGAGGCGAGGAGATTACTTGACCACGATATTGACGAGACGTCCCGGGACGGCGATTTCCTTGAGGATGGTTTTCCCGTCAATCAGCGATTTGATATTTGGGTTTTGCTTGGCGAGTTCGACGAGCTGGTCCTTGTCGGCTTCTGCCGGCGCTTGTATTCTGGCTTTTGGTTTTCCGTTGATTTGGACAAGGATTTCGACTTGTTCGAGCTTGAGCTTTTCCTCGTCGAATTTTGGCCATGGTTCATATGCGAGTGTATTTTCGTGTCCGAGTCGTTGCCAGAGTTCTTCAGCGATATGCGGTGCTATTGGGCTGAGCAGGAGCACGAATGTCTCGATTGCTTGGCGGTTGCGCTTTTGGAACTTGCTGAATTCATTAACGAAGATCATCAGCTGCGAGATGGCGGTATTGAAGTCGAGGGCATCGATGTCCTCTGTGACTTTCTTGATCGTTTGGTGCAGGAGTCGTTCCTGGTCCTTGGTGGTCGGATCGTCAGAGATTTCTGCTGCAAGTTCGCCAGTCTCTGTATTAACGATCATTCTCCAGACCTTATTTAGAAATCTGAAAACGCCTTCGACGCCTTCTGTCTGCCATGGCTTGACTTCCCGGAGCGGTCCCATGAACATCTCGTAGAGGCGGAATGCATCGGCACCGTATTTCTTGATGATGTCGTCGGGATTGACCACGTTTTTCAGCGACTTTGACATTTTCGCGGGGAGTTGCGTCAATTCTTCGCCGGTTTCCTTATGGAGGTATTTGCCGTCCTTTTCTTTGACGAGGTCATTGGGTACTAGCGCGCCGCGTTGGTCCTTGTACGAGAGTCCGAGGATCATTCCCTGGTGGATCAGCCGCTTCCAGGGTTCTGGATGTGAGACATATCCCAAATCATAGAGGACTTTATGCCAGAATCTGGAGTAGAGGAGGTGGAGGACGGCATGTTCTGCGCCGCCGACGTAGAGGTCGACCGGCATCCAGTACTTTTCCTTTTCCGGATCCCAGCCTTTCTCGTTGTTGTGGGGGTCGATGTACCTGAGGTAGTACCAGCAGGAACCTGCCCACTGGGGCATCGTATTGGTTTCGCGGGTGCCCTTCATGCCTGTTTCCGGATCGACGACATGGAGCCATTCGGTCGCTCTTGCCAGGGGCGGCTCGCCGTCCTCCGTCGGCTTGTAGTTTTCCAATTCCGGAAGTATGACTGGCAGGTCATCATCATCGACCAGCTTTATGGAGCCGTCTTCCATGTGGATCAGCGGGAAAGGTTCTCCCCAGTAGCGTTGCCTTGAGAAGAGCCAGTCCCTGAGCTTGAAGTTGACGGTCGGAGTTCCGATTCCCTTTTTTTCGAGCCATTCGGTAATCACTCTTTTTGAGTCTTCGACATGGAGTCCGTTGAGGGAGACTTCTTCGTTCGAGGAGTTCATCAGGATTCCGTCTTCGGGCCAGCAGGCGTTGCCCGCGAGCACTTCGTCGATGTTGACTCCTGCCGCTTCGCAAGCCTTGGGATCCGGCGTCATGATGCAGATGATCGGGAGGTTGAATTTTTTAGCGAACTCGAAGTCGCGTGTGTCGTGTGCCGGAACCGCCATGATCGCGCCGGTTCCGTAGCTGATCAGGACGTAGTCCGAGATCCAGATCGGAATCTTCGTATTGTTGACGGGATTGATGGCGTAGGCTCCTGTGAATTCGCCTGTCTTGTCCTTTGTCTCGGTGCGGTCTAGGTCGGATTTGGTATGGGTGACCTCGATGTACTTCTGTACGGCGTCCGCCCTGTCGGCAGTAGTGATTTTTGCGACGAGAGGGTGTTCGGGGGCGAGGACCATATAGGTCGCGCCGAACAGGGTGTCGGGTCTTGTGGTGTAGACTCGGATCGTCTCGTCCGTATCGGCGACCTTGAAGTCAACTTCGGCGCCCGTGGACCTGCCAATCCAGTTTTTCTGCATTTCCTTGGTGCCTTCGGGCCAATCCAGGTCGTCGATGCCATCCAGGAGTTCTTGCGCATACTCGGTGATTTTGAGGACCCACTGGCGGATTGGCTTTCTGATGACGGGGTAGTTTCCGACTTCTGAGCGTCCGTTGATTACCTCTTCGTTGGCGAGCACGGTGCCGAGTTCGGGGCACCAGTTGACGGGTTCGTTTGATTCGTAGGCCAGCCCCTTCTTGTAGAGCTGTGCGAAGATCCACTGCGTCCACTTGTAGTAGTTTGGGTCGGTGGTGTTGATTTCCCGATCCCAGTCAAAAGAGAATCCGAACGCCTCGAGCTGTCTTTTGAAGATTTGTATGTTTTTCTCGGTGGTGACTGCCGGATGCGTTCCGGTCCTGACGGCATACTGCTCAGCAGGGAGGCCGAATGCATCCCATCCCATGGCATGGAGGACGTTGTATCCGTTCATTCTCTTGAAGCGGCACCAGATGTCCGTAGCGGTATAGCCTTCCGGGTGTCCTACGTGGAGACCGGCGCCAGAGGGGTATGGGAACATGTCAAGGACATAAAGCTTTTCGCGGGTCGTGTCGCAGTCGATTGCCTTGAACGTTTTGTTTTGCTTCCAGTAGTCTTGCCATTTAGGTTCGATTACAGCGAAATCATACGTTGATGGAGTAGTCATGATTTTCCTTCTTTCTGAACGGTTTTGGAATTATTTATATGCGTTTTTTTGCTTTAATCCAAGGATGTATTCTTGTTCGAGGATGTCGGCCATCTGGCGCCAATCAAACAGGTCCCGCACCAGGTCCTGCCCGTTTTTGCCCCATTGCCGGCGTTTTTCCGGATTGTCTAGGAGTTGGCAGATTGCGTTTGCGACCTCCTGGATATTCTGGACTGGCGGAAGCAAGCCGTTTACGTTTGGCTTGACGACCTCGGGGGTGCCGTCCAGTGGGTAGGCGACCACGGGAACCCCGGAGGCAAGCGCCTGGACCACGGCACGGGGCAATCCCTCGCGTAACGATAGGTGGGCAAGAACATCCATCAATGCCGTGTAACGGCAAATCTCACTGGGTGAAACAAGGCCCGTGAAAATGAAGTTTTCGCGAAGCCCAAGCGATTCGATTTGGGAAACAAGCTGGTCGTGAAGTATCCCGTCACCGACAATCAAAAACCTGGCATTGGGGAATTTGGTGACAATTTGAGGCGCGGCCTCAATCAAATCCTCATGCCCCTTGAGTTCGAAAAGACGGGCGATTTTGCCGATGACCGGCGCACCCTCGGGAATCCCAAGCTGTTGCTTCAGGGCATCGTCAGGCCTGGTGTTCAAAAAGGCATCTAGATCCATTCCCGAATAGACGACCTTGTACTTTTCCCTGGGAGCTACCTTGGCGTTGACGCATTGGTCGATCATCGCCTGGGCGACGGCGAAGATCTTGTCACATCGCTTGGCGGCAAACCGTTCTGCCAGAATATATGCTTTGTTGATCAGCTGGCTTTGGTACGGATGGAAAGCCTGCCCGTGCACCGTGTGGACGATGAACGGGACTTTTGCGGCCCGCGCAGCGCAACGCCCCAGGATGCCAGCCTTGGAAGCATGGGTGTGAACAACGTCAAAGTTCTCGGCTTTGAAGAATGCCTTGAGCTTGCAATAGGCTTGCCAATCCTTCAAAGGGGAGAGTTCGCGCACGAGTTCCGGTATGGTGACGACGTGCAGGCCTTCTGGGCAGTCGCGTGTCAGCAATTCGCCCTCAGGGCCAGGAGAAGGTCCGGTGACCAACGTGACCTGATGACCGGAAGCCAAATGACCGCGACAGGTGAACAAGGTATTTTCCTGAGCGCCGCCGACAATCATCCGCGTGATGACATGACATGTCTTCATCAATTCGCCTCGATATGATCGATTGCCTCGATCGTAAATCCCTAAAACAAAAATTTTAAAAACTTATAATCTAATGTATAATAGGGAAATGGCAAGAAATCATATCGAAACGAAGCGTATGGAATGGGTTGCTAAAACACGAGTGTCGTCAGCCAGCGATTTAGCCTCTGGATCGTATTTTCATAGTTGAGGATAGCATCGATGTCATAGAAATCGATGATTCTGGCGATGGTCTTGCCCGGCATGGAATCGGGATATGCGTTTTTGATTTTGAGTGCCGTTTCCATCGTCTTTGCGATTTCCGGCAGGTCGGCGACGAGTTTCCTGGCCGCGTCCTGGATGGCGATTTTGCTTGCCGAGTCGGCGATATGCGGATAGATTTTGATGCCGTCCATGACCCTGTTGAGGAGATATAGTCCTCCGTATTGGTTCATTGGATAGAGCTGGATCATCGTCTTTGAGAAGTCGCTGGTGATTGCGGTGTCGTGTCCTCCGGGGAAGATTTTTGTAGGATCGAAGGCTTTGACGTCTCCGTTGTCGTTTCTGAAGGCTTCCCGTTGTTTTTTGTCTCTGAAGTCTGGGATCTGGATTGGGATTCCTCCGAGGTTTTCGCTTCTGATTGCGAGGATTCCCGGGAGTGTGACGTCGCAGGCGGGATAGATGCTCCATGGTGCAGGTTCACCGGTCAGGACTTCCCGTGCGAAGTAGTAGAGTTCCCAGAAGTCGCCGCCGCCGTGTCCTGCCTTGTCCGCCCATTCCGCCAATTCGGGCCATTGTGTTTTCATTTGCAGGATGGGACCACCACCACCACCGCCGATTCTGATCCTGAGTCCATCATGGAGTTTTTCGGCGCTAGCCCTTGTGCCCCAGATGCGCATGCCTGTGTGGTAGTCGTTGGTGGTCGATCCGGGCATGTTTCTGACGAGTCCTCCATTGTCCATCTTGATGGTTGACGGGCATGCGGTTGCGATTCTGGCTCCTTCCAGATATCCTGGGATGGTGACGTCGCAGAACATGGCGGAGACGGTGACTGGCCTTGTTCCGGTGATAATCATCGCGGGACCAAGCGAGTGTGTGCAGTAGTAGTGGTAGTTCAGGCTTGAACGCCAGTTGTGGACGGTGTAGCCAGGCTCCATCGGATTGCCATTGGGGTACGAATAGGTCAATGTGCGACCTTCGTGGAGATATTCGAACTCGCCGTACATGAAATCGCCGAAAAATCCGTCCTGCCACAGCTTCCGAAGGAACATGTTGTCCTTGCTGAAAGGATAGTTCTCAAGCAAATTGAAGACCTTGCCGGATTTTTCTACGGCTTCGACGACCCTGACGCCCTCTGCCGGAGTCCTGAACGGAGTGACTTCGCACATTACGTGCTTGCCGGATTCCAACGCCTTGATGATGTGCTTCGAGTGGTCTGGAAGGAATGTGGCGATGAGAACCGCGTCCATGTCATACGCCAGGAAATCATCCTCGTTGTCCGTGCAATAGGCACCAGGTACGTTCCGAAGGAATTGCTCGCGCATGGGACCGTAGATGTCACACCCTGCAACAACGTCGATATTTAGGAAATTCGCCGCCTGGATAAAGGACTGGCCGCGACCCAATCCCCAAATGCCCAGCCTGATCCGCTTGTCCGTGTTGAATACACCACTCATCGTTTGCTCCAGTGTTGATTGATGCCTTGATTGAAGGAAAAAATCCCGAAAGAAATACCTTTCGGAGTAATATACTCCTAGATTCAAGAGCGGAAACCAGGACGCTGAGATTTGAGAAGTTTGGGGGTGTGGGACTGGGACTGGGACTATGGGACTTGATGTTGGGTTTTGTGGCGGTGGAGATTTTGGGTTGGGTCGGACAGGTCGGACAGGTCGGACAGGTCGGACAGGTCGGATAGGTCGGACAGGTCGGACAGGTCGGACAGGTCGGACAGGTCGGACAGGTCGGACAGGTCGGACAGGTCGGACAGGTCGGACAGGTCGGACAGGTCGGACGGGTCGGACGGGTCG
>JAGVUR010000090.1 GCA_019136135.1 Verrucomicrobiota bacterium | reverse complement strand
CCCCGGTGCTCCACACCACCCCCGGTGCTCCACACCACCCCCGGTGCTCCACACCACCCCCGGTGCTCCACACCACCCAAGGTGCCCTCCGACCACCCCGGGTGCCCCAAACACCACCCCGGGTGCCCCAAACACCACCCCGGGTGCCCCAAACACCACCCCCGGTGCTCCACACCACCCAAGGTGCCCTCCGACCACCCCGGGTGCCCCAAACACCACCCCGGGTGCCCCAAACACCACCCCGGGTGCCCCAAACACCACCCCGGGTGCTCCCACACCACCCAAGGTACTCCACACCACCCAAGGTGACCGTACCTTAAACTGTCACGCTCCAAACCAGCGCAAATTTGCCCGGCCTGGCTGGGACTTTATCATTTTTAGCCGCTTAAGATGCGACAACGCCTGAGTACGAGCACCCCGGGTGCCCGTACTCAAACCATCGCGCTCTGCAACTGTGCAGATTCGGACGCCCCGTCCGACCCTGTCCGACCTGTCCGACCTGTCCGACCTGTCCGACCTGTCCGACCTGTCCGACCTGTCCGACCTGTCCGACCTGTCCGACCTGTCCGACCTGTCCGACCCGTCCAACCTGTCCGACCTGTCCGACCCTTCCGACTTGTCCCAGTCCCAAAACCTCCAGGTCCACAAAACCCATGTCAACGTCCCAAGTCCCAGACACCAGTCGCATGGGTCTCATTCGTCCCATTTGTCTCATAGGTCCCAGTCCCAACACCCCCTTGAAAAAGGGCATGTCACATCCCTTTTGAGTACGAAACAGATGAATTATTCACCTTGCTTCTGAGCTGATTTTGTAAAGAATTGATTTATTTGAGTTGATTTCGTCTGCAACAGTCGTCTTTGAGTTGATTTTGTTAAGAGTTTGCGTTATGGTTTGTTTTTCACCATTTTCAACTTTTTTGAGGGTTCCATCGTGAAACTCAGATATTTTCTAGTTCTTTTGTCCTTCGCTCTCCTTGCTGCAGAGCATGTACCGATCGATCCTGCCGATGTTTTGCTGCTTGCGCACTTCAACTCCAAGCAGTCGATCCAGATCGGCAATACCAAGGGGTTGATCGACAACGGCGAGATCACTGGCGGCGAAGCCGGCTTCCCGTTCAAGGACAGCTCGCCACAACCTGAAGCCCTCGACCTCAAAGGCTCCGGGCGATACTTCGCCATCCCGGCGAAAAACAACATCGACCCGCAACGCGGCACGATCCAATTCCTCGTCAAGCCGCGCTGGGCAACAACAGGCTACAGGCATTGCATCTTCCTGCACATGGTCTTCGACAGGACGAAAAGAGCATCCTTCGCGTGGGGATCGGACAACTCCTTCTACATCCAGAAACCACACGCGGGAAACGTGATCCAGTTCACGCAAAATGCAAACCGTGAAAATTCGACGATCCAAACCGAAATCCCGTACAGTACCGATACATGGCACCAGATCGCTGTCACCTGGGACGCAGACGCCAAGTCGCGCTCCTTCTACCTGGACGGGGAACTCGTCGGTTCGGGCCTCTATGTCAAATTTCCACAAGACCCGGAAGAAATCTGCATCGGAGGACTCAAAACCTGGAATGCACAAGCATACATCGACGAACTCAGAATCATCAAAGTCCCCCTGACGCCAGAACAGGTCAAGCAAGACTACGAAGCACTCCTCGAAGGAAAGGAATTCCCGACGCCACCACAAAACAGACCGGCTGACATCGCATTCAAGCCCGTGCACCCCCCGAAAATCCAGGAGCCGGCAGCACTTACCGACGATGTCTTCAACTGCCCCTTCATCGATACACCGCCAAATCTGGACGGAATCTTCGATGACGCCCCCTGGGAACAGGCTTTCAAAGTCAGCCAATTCCTTCATAAAAACGGGGAACAAGCAGAAGCGGAAACAACCGTCAGAATCTACCACGACTCCAACGCAATCCACATCGGAGTCACACTTGCAGAACCAAACATGAAGGACCTGGTCGCCAAATTCGACCAGGACGACATGGCAATCTGGTCGGACGACTCCTTCGAAATGGTCCTAGACACAGGCGGCAAAAAGGATAGCTTCTACCACATCCTGATCAATGCATTGGGCAGCAAATACGACGCGCTCGACGCAGATAAAAATTGGAATGCAACCGGAGCAATAATCAAAACAGCCAGGAATTCCGACAATTGGACGATCGAGTTCACCCTTCCCTTCTCAGCCTTCAAGCTCCCAAAGCCCCAGATCGGCGAAGCCTGGGCGGTCAGATTCTGTCGGGAACGACATGCAGGCAAGACTGAATACACCGCGAATCCCCGGGTCAAGAGCGGCTCATTCAATCAAAGGGCATTCCTCGCCAAACTCAATTTCACCATCGCATCCCAAGACAACGCACTGGAAATCATCCCCAAGCAAGACACCTTTGACCTAGGATACAATACGATCCAGCTGCAATGCAAAAACGCCGACCCAAAATGGGATCAAATCACCTTGGAAATGAGACAATTCGATTCACACGGCAAGGTCATCGCGCTCCAAAAGGAAAGCCACAAGCCCAATGACACGATCCAAATCAATCCGATTTTCGAGGACGACAGGGTGGACAAGCTGATTGTGACCGCACTTGTCAACCAGAAAGTCGTCTCGGGATGCACCTTGAAACGGAATTCGGAAAACACGGGGGAAGGCGGTCTCGACGCACTTGAAAAGACTCTCGAGGAACTCAGCAGGAACATACCGGATTGGGTGAAAATCGACCACCCCATCCATCGCGGTGTCGTCAAGTCGATCTGGACGATGCAAGACGAAATCAAGCTCTTCAAGGACAAGCTCCAGCAGGCGATCAAAAACAAGACCACGCTATCCAAGCAGGATGCAGACCACATTGCGGCGCAAGCCAATGGATTCAGGATATTCCGAGAGGACTACAGGTACCTCGTGTGGGAAACCTCGCCCTGGGAAGTCGGCGCCCCCAATGCACTCCCCCCGGAAGACGCGCCGTTCAGCCCTTACCTTGAATTCCAAGCCGCAGGAAATGAACGTGAGGCAAAGTGCATCATCATCTCAGGGCTTCTTTGCGGCAAGCGAACCGATCTCAGGATCCAACCGATCGCCTATGACAAGAACAGGAGATTCCTGTCCAACGACAACTTCGAGGTCTCCTACGAACCCTTCGTTAACCACAATGGCTCGCTGATCACCGCGCCGCTCGTCAGGATTCCCGGCAACATAGTCACCATAACGCCCGGCGAAGCAACAAGAATCTGGATCGTCTTCAACTCCAAGGACATCCCGCCAGGCGAGTACGAAACCACCATTGACATCAAGCCACTCCATGACTATGACATTCCGACACGCAAGCTTGACACCATGGTCAAGGTCTGGAACTTCACCCTGCCCGAGACCGACCAATGGCCGATAGACGCCTTCATGTGGGGACCCATGTGCTCCCCCCTCGATGAAATCGAAATGATGAACCTGATGCACGACTTCCACTTCAAGTGGACGATGACCGAATCGCATTCCTACATCAACGGCTTCGTCAGGGACAGGCGATGGTTGGGAGCGCCGCCCATGGGAAAGAGGTACAATGACGACCTCGTCCTTAACGCAAACCAGGAATTCTTCGAACAGGCACTCAAGAAGAAGATGAAAATAGTCTTCGCATGGGGATCCGGACCAGACGCGCGCTGGCACCAAATGATGAATGACAGACTGCTCAAGATCGGATTCAAGCAAGAGGACATCATCTATCACGGACTCCTTAGGGACGAATTCGCCAAAAGGGACATCCCAAACCAAAAAGAGGCACGGGCGGAAACAAAGGCCATCCTCCCAAATGCGCAGTTCATGGCAACTTACCTTAGCACGCCACCACCGGCAGGGGCAACGCTCGAAGAACTCGATAGCGAAGGACTCACAGATTTCTTCAAGGTCTGGACAGTCATATCAGGAAGATTCGAAGGAAAACAAGCCGATGAAACAATCAAATTCTTCAAGGACAGAAAACGAACCCTCTGGACATACAGATGCTCGCAGAACATGACAACAGTCCCAATCCTCCCATACTACAGGTTCTACCCAATGCAATCCTATAGGAAAGGACTGGACGGAATCGCCATGTGGTGCTCCTACTCCGCAAAGGGAGATGACGGATTCGACCACAGAGACGGATACGACGACGGAATCAACTGGAGAGGATTGGATAAAAAACCGGTTCCGACAAAGCGTTTCCACGCACTCAGGGAAGGACTCGAAGACGTCGCATACCTGCACGAACTCAAAAAAGTCATGACGCTGGCGAAAGACAAGGGAATCGATACAACAGAATACGACAAGCTCATCGCACAAGACATCGACCAATACATCTCCGAGGAGGCGCAGGATCTGGTTGACACCTGGCGGCTTGAAGTCGGCACAGCCATCCACAGCCTGAACACGAAACTCGCCCAATAACCTATCTTCTTAAAACAAACTTAAAGGTCCTTAAGCCTATGACACGCAGGGCATTCATTATCGGTCTAATCGGCGCGCTCTTCTTGGCCTCCTACGCATTTTACAACGACGTTGTCATTCTCCAGAACCTGATTGTCGGAACCCATTTTCCACAATCGATCTACGGTACCCTTTTGGTCTTCGTGATCTTGATCAATCCCACCCTTTGGCTGATCCACCGCTACACCCGCCGGAAGGCCTTCAGGCCATTTTCCGGGAAGGAGCTTTGCCTGATCATGGCGTTGGTTCTCCCAACCTGCGGCATGTCAACATGCACATTTTTGAAAATCGTCCCCCGCGCAATGATGCTTCCGCACCACTACGCCAAGACCACATCGAGCTGGAAGCTCCTACAACCTGACGGCAAAACCTACAAGCCGGTCACATCGCTGCTGCCGGAATTCATGCTCGCAGACCCTGAAATGGACGATGCGTTGACCACGATGATCCAAGGGGCAAGAACCTCGCCTGACAAGCCGATCTCATTCTCGCAAATCCCATGGAGAGCCTGGAAAAAGCCGCTGGCCTACTGGATCCCGCTTTTCGTCATCATGTGGATCGCCTTGGCCGGACTCTCCCTGGTCTTCCATAGGCAATGGGCTTCAAACGAGCACCTGCCCTACCCAATCGTTCAAGTAGCAAGATCGATACTCCCAGACGCTAACGGAAAGGCAAACCCAATCCTTAGGGAAAAAATCTTCTGGATCGGACTCTCAATCATCTTTGCCATCCACCTCAACAACTACCTCAGATTGTACTTCCCGGACATACTGATCCCCATCACGCGCACATACGACTTCAGAGCGTTCAGGGATACGTTCCCGACTTTCGTCAAGGGAGGCGGATACGGCACGCTCATGTGGATCAGATGCTATTACACAGTCATAGGACTCGCTTTTATGCTTCCCACTGATATCTGCTTCTCCATCGGACTCTCGCCTTTCGTCTTCTTTACCATCTTCGGCATCTTCATCAACCTGGGATATCCGCTAAGAGTCGGAACGCTCTTTTCACCAAGACCCGACTGGGGCATGGTCTTTGGAGCTTACTGCGGATTCTTCGCAGTCCTGCTCTATACCGGGAGGCACTACTACTGGGAAACGGCCAAGCGCTCAATTGGCCTCCGTGGCGATGTCAAGATCGAGGAATCCAGCGTCTGGGGAATGCGGGTCTTCATCGTCGGCATCATTGCCTTCATCATCGGAATCACCCGAGGCGGCTTGGATTGGCAACTATCGATCATCCTTGCAGTTATGATGGTCATCGCGTACTTGGTGATGGCGCGCATCCTGGCGGAAACCGGCATGTACCACCTCAACCCCAACCTCTATCCCGGTGTCCTGCTGATGGCGCTCTTCGGCGAACAGGCACTCGGCCCAACAACGCTAGCCATCATCCTCTTCACAACGACAATGTTCTTCATGGACACCAGAGAAACATTCCTCCCCTTCATGTCGTCTGCGCTCAAATTCCTCGATGGAACAGGACCGGAGCGCAAGCCCGAGACCAAGCGCTACTTCCCGATGCTCGCCGTCGTCATGGCATTGTCCCTTGTCGCAGCCATTTCCTCAACCTGGTACTTTTCATACGATCGCGGAATCAACTGGCGTGACGGGTTCGGAACTCGAAACACTCCGACGAATACCTTCAACGGAGTTGTCACGGCTCGTACCCAGCTCGAAGCACAGGGATTGCTGGAGCAATCGGAACAAGTCAAGGGGTTTGGCAGACTCGCGATGGCCAAGCCCAGCAAACCATTTATCATCGCCTTCATAACCGTCTTCGCGGGGTTCATCTTCTTTTCGACGATGCGCCTCAGGCACCATTGGTGGCCGATTCATCCGATCATCTTCTGCGCTTGGTCCGGCTACGCCGGCTATGTCCTGGCATGGTCATTTGTCATTGGAGGGATCATCAAGGTGATCACGATGAAATTCGGCGGAAGCAAATTCTACCATAAGCTCAAGCCGTTTTTCATCGGCGTCATTGCCGGCGACCTTCTCTCTGCCATTATGGTCTTCCTAGCCGGGGGAATCTATTACTGGATCACAGGAACTCCTCCGAAATCCTATTGGGTTCTGCCATAACTACTATAACATTATCAAGGAGCATTCGATGAAGCTAAGAAAATTCGTTCCAATCGCACTCATTGTCCTATCCGCCCAGCTTTTTGCAAAATGCGTTGACGCATGGCCGAAGGTGGTCAAGGCAGACTCATCAGCAACCATAACCATGCAATTCGAGGAAGAAGACCTCAAGCAACCTGACAAACTCAAGCTGCTCTACTACAATGATGACGGAATCCGGGCAGACGGAAAACCATTCCAGTACGCAACACCGGAAATAATCCCCTTCGAAATCAAGGGAAACACAATCGTGGCAACAACAAAATTCCCAAGCGAAACAAGGCATACGCTCAAACTCGTCAATAGCGAAAATGAAACCGTCGCAGACGTCAAACTCTACTCGCTAAAACCAGACTACTTCGCACTGAGACCATTCAAGGGAAATATGCATATGCATAGCAAATACTCCGATGGAGTCGACAAGACTGGATCCATCATGGTCGCGACATGCAGAAAAGTCGGACAAGATTTCGCCATCGAAACAGACCACAATAACTACGCAGGCTCGCAAGAAGCAGTGACTACGTTCGCAACATTCCCGACGGACATGGTCACCTACCATGGCGAAGAAGTCCACGGACCAGGAAACGGAACACACATCCTCTCCCTCGGCGCCACAGAAGGAATGGGAGAATGGTTCAAACAACACAGGGAAGAGTATGATGCAACAGTCAAGGAAGCACTCGCAAAGCTGCCGCCTGACATCCTGCCAAAGGGCATGAACACATGGTTTGTTGCTTCATCCCATGTCATCTGGGACAGAATCAGAGCCAAGGGAGGACTGGCAGTCTATGCGCATCCGTACTGGAGGCCAAACTATCGACAGTACATCCCAAAACCGATCTCGGACTACTTCCTCAGCGAACTCTACTGCGACGCAATCGAAGTCGTCAACGGAGGTAGCTCCGAAAACACAATCCTGCATTACCAGGACCTCAGGTCGCAAGGCAAGAAAATCCCACTGATCGGCACGACTGACGCACACAACTCAAGGCATCTCGCAGGAGCATTCACCCTGATCCTTTCCGAATCGGTTAAATTCGAAGATCTTGCAGCCAATATCAAGAAGCTCAACTCCGTCGCCGTCGAATACGTACCCAGAACCAAAAAGCACTACGTCCATGGTCCCAAAAGGGTCTCCCAATTCGCACTCTTCCTGCTCGAGCACTACTATGACCTCAAGCACGACCCGCTCTGCCAGGAAGAAGGCGAATGGCTGCTGACGCTAGCAAAGGCAAAGGCAGGAGAACTCAATGACCAAGACGCGGTCGACAAGGCAACGAAAGCACTCCAGGAAGCAAAGGGACGAGTCCCAGCGCTATTTGACAAGTACTGGCAAAAATAACTTCGTAGCCCATTCTAGCCCAACAATCGGAACAAAAGGAACTTCGATATGAAATACATTTCATTGGCATTTACGATTTTCGTCCTCGCAACGCAAGTTTCATTCTCCAAGCTGGTCGATTCCTGGCCGCTGGTGGTCAAGCAAGATTCCATGGTGCAATTCACGTTTGTCCTCGAAGAGGAGCCGATGCTCCAAACTCCAGAAAAGCTGACGCTCCAATACGTCCAGGCGGATTCAGTCAGGGAAAGCGGAAAGGCATTTGGCGGTGCTTTCAACAAAATCGAATTTCAAATTGAGGGCAACAAGCTGATCACGAAGCCGATCAAAATCATCGGCGAAACAATCCATACGCTCAGGCTCGTCTCGCCAGACGCGCAAGGAAAGTTCAGAAACCCGAAAGTCCACGGAATACACTTTGCATATTCCCTCGCTGACGACCTCTTCCAGCTCAGACCTTACAGAGGTTCAATCCATACAGTGCTCAACTTCCCAACTGAAGCCGAACAGCTCCAACCCCACAAGCTGATCGCACAGTTGAGGCACTTGGGATACGATTTCGCTTGCATCGCAGACAACGACCTGGCCAAGGTGAAAAACGCAATCGTAAGTTTCCCATTCAAAACGGATTTTACACTGATCCCCGCAGAAGAAGTCTTCATCCCGGGAAAATCGGCAAAGCTTCTCGCCATCAATCCCAATACATCAGTCGGAAAGTGGATTGCCGGCAACCCCAACGAACTCCAAAAAGCAATCGAAAACGAAGCGAACAGCCTTAAGATCGATTCCAAGGAATTCACCGAGCAAGTTGCTACGACCCATGCCATCATCAAGAAAATTAAGCAAGAAAACGCACTCGCCATCCTGGTGCATCCAAACCATGGCCAGGACGACTTCCCCTATCTGCCAAGACCTGCGCTCGACGTCATCCTCAACGCAAGGCAATACGATGCCCTGCAAGTCGCAGGCGGACAGAAAGTCGACTTGGATTTCACCGATTACTTCGAGCTATGCGCCAGTGGTCCCCGCGTCCCAGCCGTCGGAGGTCCTGGCTTTGTGCCCCAGGCCGACCTTGCACGTTCGATAACCGTCGTCCTTGCCAAGTCAAATTCTGCCTCTGACCTCATGTCCGCAATCAAGTCCGGCCATGTCGCCGCAGTTTTCCAACCCCCTAATACCTATCGTAGAATTGCCGCAGACTTCCGGCTTGGACACTACTTTGCCTTCTTGCTCAGGTACTATTTCCCCAAGCTCAACGGGACCTATCGAAGCGAAGCCGATGCCTTCAACAAGATCCTCGACGCCAACGACGAGCAGGCCAAGCAACTTCTCCCCACGCTCCAAAACTATGTCAATGCAACCTACGATAAGTACTTTGCGGTAACACAGTAACTGCACCCTGTAACGCGTACAGGATCCAGAAAACCAGGAGATCGCATGCGCAAATTCCTTTATCCAATCGCCATGGGTTTGCTTCTCACGACAGCCACTGGATTCGCCCAGGAGAAAGAACCCTTGAAGGAATTCAACGTCGGCATGGTCAGCGTCCTTGAACTAGGCGTCAAAAACGATGGTTCCCAAGGAGTCAGCGACATCGTAAACAGGTACACTGAAAAGTACTCGCTCTACTTCCCGTCAGGTATCTACAAGGTTGACAAGCCGATCTTCCTGAGGAACCCGATCAAGGGCGATGGCTACTCGAGGCATCCCGCCGTCAAGATGAACAGGACCTGGTTGGTGTCCGCAATTGAGAACAAGGACGCCTCAGTCGGAGTCATCAACTTCTTAACCTCCAACCAAATCAACATAATCGACCTGAACATCAAGTGCAACTCCCATGAATGCGGCATTCGGGTTGACAACTACGCAGCCACGCTCATCGACGGTGTCGGAATCTACAACATGCGAAGCTACGGCATGTTCATCCGCGCCAGAGGTTCCAGGCTGATATTCGCCCAAAACATGACGATCTTCGGCGCAAGGGACCACGCCGAGCCCTGCGTCGGCATATACAATGGTCCTGGGTCAAGCGACAATCGCTTCGTCAATATTGAAATGATGGGCATCCGCGTGGGCATGGAAGTCTATGCGGGCTATACCTACGGCAGCAATCTTCATATTTGGACGGGATGTTTGGCACAAAAGGACAACGGAACCTGGTGGAGGGGAACACGAGGAATCGTACTCGGAAACGGAGCACACTTCGAAGGCTCGAACATCTATCCAGACACGTCCTTCTACGCCCTCGAGCAAACAGGGCCACATTGCGCGTTCGTCATCCAAAACATCATGTATTGGGAGGACAATTCAACTGGAGGAAGCCCGGATTTCGACGGCAAATTCTTCCATTGCCCACCTGGAACAAACGGCACACTCGTCATCGATGGCGGGGAAATAGGAGTAAAAGGAGACAAGCCAAACATCGGCAGAATGCAAAAAGTCTATATGCCGGACGCAAAGATCAACAATGTCTTCCTTAGATGCGATTTCCCAATCAAAGCAGAGCATATCGACAAGCTTTGCCTCAGCAACAGCCTCCCCTCGTACACAGTCCTCTACGACGATCAGGGATTCTGCAAGGTGGCGGACATCTTCACAGTCGCAGAGACCGGCGCTTGCGAAGGCATCCTCACCCTGGACGATGGAGCAGCTTTCAAAATCGCGCTTGCCAAGGACAAATCAGGTACGGTTGAAAAAACCAACACCCCGCTCAACAAGCTCTGCCAAGACCACGAACTGAAATTCGTCGAAGAACCAGGCCTGGTGAAAATCTATGTCAAATCACCACAAAAAGCACCGCTTCGGGCACGATTCGACACCACGTACATGGGCAACTATTTCCGACCTCTCGACTACAGCCTCCTCCGAACCAGAGGCGGCAGCGAACGCTACCGAGAAGTCCTCCCCCTGCAAAACTAGGCTTTCACACCTTCACTTCACGAAGGTCACGGGGTACGGCCCAGGCGAGGTCGGCCGGCTATGCTCGAAATCAGGATACCCAAACAGCATTGACGCCCTGATGGAATATCCTCCAGGCACTCCCAATCTGGCGAGCACTTCAGGCACATTAGAAATGCAATGGGCGGCGATTCCGCACCAGCAGGTCCCCAACCCATAGCTTTGGGCATGGACTTCAAATTGCGCCAAGGCGATTACTGGATCTTCAATCTTGCATGGTGCTTCATCGGAGACCGCGGCAAAAATGATATGCGGTGCAGTCCGGAAGACAACATCGTGTCCCGACTTCATAGGCTTCAGAAGAGCAACATACCCTTCTGAAAGATCGCCCCGTTCGATCGCGGCGGGAAGCAGTCGTTCCAGGTCGGTCCTGATCTCGCGGATCACTTCGATTTTATCGACGACGAAGAAATGCAATCTACGGTCATTGCATCCTGTCGGCGACCAACTTAGGGTATCCATCAGATCCTTGATGATGTCTTGCGACACGTTTTCCTGCTTGTATTGCCTGCAGCTTCGTCTCATCTTGAGCAACTTAGCCACTTGCAAGTTGCTTGGTGGTTTCACGTCATCAAGTTTTTTGGCTGGCTTGCTGCCATCGAAGGACAGGGAACCCGTTGGGCAAGCAGACATGCAATGCAGGCAGGCAATGCAGGAACGGCTTTCCTCATCCTTGAAATCGGTATATCCTTGGGCATTGAAAGCCAACTTCCCGCTAACGCATGCGCGGATGCAAGCGCCGCAACGGATGCAAGTCTCGCGATTAATGTCGATTCGATGTATCTGACTCATAGCCTTCCTCCTTCACTATGTATAAGTCCATTCACAATTCACAATTCACAATTCACAATTCATTTCCCCCATGGCTTCGCTGCATTTTCGCGTATCCATTGACGGGATACCTTCACTGCGTCATAATCCAAGTCAACAAGCGGCGTGCAATGGAAAATCACGCCTGAGATGGCTTTCGACGCCAAAAGCCTGGACGTCTGCTCCAGCTGAACTTCCATCAGTTCACCGGGCATCTGCTTCTTGCCTCCGAAATCGTACATGTACTGCCCAAGCAAAATCGGCTTTGTATCCCCGATAAGTGCCCTGAGGACCGCGACCCGCTCCTCGATTCCGGCCACATTCTTTCCATGCCAAAACCAGAACGTGACCTCGTCGCAAATATCCAGTGTTTCCTTGTATTCGGGCTTTATGTCATTGGCGTCCGAGTACAGGACGACGCACAGTTTCATCCCGCGTTTATGGAGCTGATCCCGTACTTTCAGTAATTTGTCGTTGTCTTGGCGAGCGACTCCGCTCCAGTAGTCGTCCATCACGAACCGGGTCAGATTCGGCATATTGTCTGCCAGATCCAATCCGATTTCAACCTTTTCGTCAAAGGTCTCGACGGCGCTATCGGTGATGGAGAACCCGACCCGTTTCGTTTGTTCGAATTGTGCCATGTATGAGGGCAGGTTTCCTTTCGTAGGCAGGTTGAGCCATCTGACTACGAAGCATCCAGGGATGCCCATGGACTTGCAGGCATCCGCCATATCGATCCGCTTATCGTAAGGCAAGTTGTAGCCTTCGGTAGTCTTGTGCTGGAGTGCAGCAAAAGAATCGCAGTGGTGCCCCCACATCCACAACCGATCGCCGATCTCGTTCCCGTACGGAATGCGTTCATTCACTATGCTCATGTTCCTTGCTCCTGGTTTGAACTGGCTTCAAGACTAAAACAACAGAAATATGATACCATGCCCACACGAATTAAGCAAGCAAACCACAAAAGTTTTCACCTGAAAAAACATTGATATCACGCCGATTTGAATTATATATATACCCGTGCCGTCCAAATCAACATGAAACCAACAGGAAACCACCATGACAGAGCCCAACCATAACTTCGAAGGACAATGGATCACAACGCCAGAAATGGCAGCACTCCCAGTTTATAACGTCTTCCATAGGCAACTCGACAAGTCGTCGCCAAAAAACCAACATGACAAGATACAAAACAAACACATTCTGTTCAGACGAAAATTTACCTGTGAACCAACCCAAAACGCAATCCTGAGAATCGCAGCGGACGATTATTATAAACTCTACATCAATGGACAATTCGTCCAGCAAGGACCGACGACTGCGTACACGTTCAGGTATTTCTACAATAAGATCGATGTATCCAAATACCTGCATGAAGGCGAAAACACAATCGCAATCCATACCTACTACCAAGGGCTGATCAACAGAGTCTGGGTCTCGGGAGACAATAGGCACGGACTGATCCTGGACTTGACTGCAAACGGAAAAACCATCCTGAAATCAGACGAATCCTTCCTCTTCGCGGAACATACTGCATTCCAACCATGCGGAATCGCAGGATACCTAACGCAATTCCTTGAAAAATACGATGCAAATGCACCCGAAGTTAAGTTCCATGAACCCGACTTCGACGACTCGACCTGGAAACACGCCGTCCTCAACCCAAACAATGACTACAACCTGATAGAACAACCGTCAAAGCAACTGGTCTTCGAAGACATCAGCCCAATCAAAATCAAGCAAAACGGAAAATCGTTCTTCATCGACTTCGGCGCAATCTACGTCGGATACCTTACATTCAATGCAAAGGGACGCCGGGGAGACACCATCACAATCCAATGCGGACAGGAACTCCTCGATGACGGTTCAGTCCGGTTCAAGCTACGGGCAAACTGCAACTACGAGGAATTCATGGTCATCTCGGGAAAAGAGGATACCTTAAACCAATTTGACTACAAGGCGTTCAGATACGCGCAAATCATACTGCCAAACAACGCCATGCTCGACCTGAAATCAATCCGGCTCATTGCCAGGTACTACCCGTTCAACCTTGTAGCCAAATGCAACAAAAACGACGCCAAATCCATCGCAATCTGGAACCTCTGCACTGACTCGCTCAAGTACGGAGTCCAAGAAGTGATCATGGATTGCATGGAACGGGAAAAAGGATACTACATGGGAGAC
>JAGVUR010000042.1 GCA_019136135.1 Verrucomicrobiota bacterium | reverse complement strand
GCGGTTCCCAGTAGGTCATTGACAGAACGGGCCGCTTGATATACGGTAAAATGATTTTCCAGGGTAGCTCCCTGAAAAATCACAGGGGAAACAGCGCGTACCGGGCTAGGCTTTTAGCTTGTGCTTTAGATTGCGCGTTTCCCCTGCTACCGTGCTTTCCCGGGCCGAACATTATCTGGTGCATTGAAGCACGTATGTACAAGCTTGGCAATAGGAAGCACATCTAAAGCCTTATTTGCATCACTAAAAAATTGCGTTTTTTTTGTGAAATTTCAAGCAAGAATCATGCACAATCATTGACTAGCATCGTCAATCTCATAGACTGGCACCTCATTAGGTAATCCAGATGACTCTTGATGATTTCAATCGTTTGGAAAGCGATTTTCCCATACTAATTTGAGTACGAAATAAAAGTTTGACCTGGAACTCCCTGGTCTCCATCTGGTCCGACAAGGGGGCGCCTCGTGACAAAAGTCCCGCATCTTCCCCGAGAAATCAGCGGACTGGTCAGGTACGACCACCCTGGGTGCCTGTATTCAGGTTGTTATCCAACATCTTCAGGGCTGAAAAACCCAGAGTCTTCGTGGGCTGCCCGGCTCGACTTTCCATCTGCGTCCCGATGCATCCAGGAGCCAAAGCTCTTTCTCCGTCATCCCCAGCACCTTGACCCCGCCGCCCGACTCGCCCACGCCCAGGGCGTATATGTCTTCACGTTGCGGAGACGTGCGCAAAGAAAATACTGCGACCGACTTGCCGCTGGCATTGACGTTCATATAGGAGTAGGACGCAATGCCCACGATCCGAACGGGTTCGGTCGGCTTTGGCGGTTCCGTCGGCTTTTCCGGCTCCACTGGCTTTTCCTCCACGACGGGAGCAGGTTCCGGTTCTTTCGGCTGTTCCTTGACAACGGGAGCTGGCTTCACGGGCTTCGCCACTGGCTTCGGCGAAGCGATGCCTGTCAAAAACGGGTTCGGGGCACTCTCGGCCGTATCTTTGCCCTTGTCATCCAAAAACGCAAATGCGCTCTTGCCCAATGCTGATGGAGTTTCAACCGACACTTGGCCTCGCCCTCCAAACCCCATTCCGTCAGGACGCAAGACCAACACCAAAATCAAGATCAACAACCCTAAAAATACGCAAAGCACCAGAGCATACAGCTCCCATTCGCGCTTGATTCGTGCCCAAAAATCGCCCATGGCAATACCACCGTTAGTTTTTCGAAAAAATCCTCATTGACGAATTGACTTTATTTGCAACGGAACTTAAGGTAATTGAATTATGTATTCAAGCAAGCCCAAGCCTTGCAAATCAAGAAAAAATCAACAGAACAGGAGACACTTATGGCAGGCAAATTCAGATTCACGTTCGGTCCCTGGAACATCCACGAAGGCGCAGACCCATTCGGACCCGATGTTCGCAAGCCAATGACGTTCGATCAAAAACTCCCGCTCTTTAAGAAACTCGGCTTTGACGGCGTCCAGTTCCATGATGACGACGCCGTGCCGGAACTCAACAACCTCACGGCTGCGAAAATCAAAGCCGAAGCAAAAGCCCTCAAGGCCAAGCTTGACAACGAAGGACTCTATGCCGAATTCGTCGCACCAAGACTTTGGTTTGACGAACGTACCATTGACGGCGGCTTCACCTCCAACTGCCCGAAGTGCCGTGCGTTCGCAAAAGAACGCTTCAAGAAGTCCATTGACATCGCAAACGTCCTCGGCGCTCCACTGATCGTCCTCTGGTTCGCACGTGAGGGAACGTACATTCGCGAGGCAAAAGACTCCAAGGTCGCCGTCGAACGCATCGCACAAGTCATTGACGAAATGCTGGAATACGACAAGAAGATCAAGATCGCCGTCGAACCCAAGCCCAACGAGCCGATGGATCACACCTACATTCCCACAACGGGTCACGCCATCGCACTAGGCTTGCTTACCCGCGATCCCAGCAGAGTTGGTGTCAACATCGAGTCCGCCCACTGCATCTTGGCAAACTTGGATCCCTCTGATGAAATGGGCTTCGCCTTGGCGCACAACAAGCTCTTCTCAGTCCACCTCAACGACCAGAACAGCCTCAAGTTCGACCAGGACAAGTCCTTCGGTGCCGTGGACATCAGGCGCGCCTTCAATCAGGTCCGCATCCTGGACAAGCACAGCTACGGCAAAAACGGCGAATCCGTCGGATTGGACGTCAAGGTCATGAGGACGCAGAAGCAGGATGTCAATCTGAAGCACCTGTCCAACTCGATCACCATCTTCAACGATCTCCTTGCAATCTCCCGCGGATTGAACCAGAAGCTTATTGACGAGTTGATCGCAGCACGTGATTACGAAGAACTCGAACTTCTGATCATCCACGCCTTGATGGGCAAGTAATTGACACCTGAGCATTCAGGCTTTGCGCGTCCGCATGACTGCACCATGGTCATGCGGACGCGTTTTCATTTCGAAATGCAATGCACCATCGCCATGAAACGCCTGCCGATGACACTTCAGGGAATCGATTCAGCGTTCGGCTTTCTCTCCTTTTCGTTCACAATAAGGTTGTTGCATTCCCTGTTTTTTGGATATATAGTTGATAGTTCTATTTTCCCATAGAAAAAATCCTAACCAGGAGATATCACGATGCGTCATTGCCTAAAGCTTTCCCTTCTAGCCGCGATTGCCGGCATTTCGGCAACCACCGCCGCCCCGGACGACCTGAAGCTAGCCGTCCGTGGACAACAACCCACCTATTCGATCGTCATTGCCGCCGAGCCATTGGAGCCAATCGCCTTGGCGGTGGAGGACTTCAGGCAACACGTCCAGCAAATTACGGGCGTCATGCTTCCCGTGGTCAAGGACGACCAACCCCTGCCTAGCGCCGCGATCATCGTCGGAGACACCAGGCACGGGCGCCAGCTCCTTGGCAAGGACTACAACCTGGATTCATTGGACGACGATTCGTTCACCCTTCGCGTCAAGGCACCGCATCTCCTCGTCATCGGAAAGAAACGCGGAGCGCAATACGGCCTCTACGAGCTTCTTGAACGTTTCGGCAAGTGCCGCTGGTACGCCTCCTGGCACAGCGTCGTGCCAAAGGCAGATGCCTTCCAAGTCCCAGCAAGCCTTGATGAAACACAAAAGCCGGCTTTCCTGATGCGGGAACCTTTCTGGTTTGACATGTTCAACACCTACCAGGCGCTCCGAAACAAATGCAACGGAAACCAAATGAGCCTCGACGAAAAACATGGCGGGAAAATCCGTTTCGGAGCCGGTCTATTCGTACATACTTTCAATCGCTTGATTAACCCAAACGAGTATTTCGACGAGCACCCGGAGTATTTTAGCGAAATCAAGGGGGAAAGGAAGAAAGACTACTCGCAGCTCTGCCTCAGCAACCCAGATGTCCTTAAAATCGTCACAAGAAAAATGCTCGAGGCCATACGGAGAGACCCGACAGCTACCATGTACTCCGTCTCGCAAAACGACTGGTACAACTACTGCGAATGCAAAAATTGCGCTGAAATCGTCAAGCAAACAGGAAACCAGGCGGGAATTCTCATCTGGTTCGTCAACCAGGTCGCGGAGGAAGTCGAAAAGGAATTCCCCAATGCCCTGATCGAAACACTGGCATACCAGTACACGCGCGAGCCGCCGCCAAACATCAAGCCTAGGCATAACGTCGTACCTAGGCTCTGCACGATCGAATGCGACTTCGCAAGACCCATCGACCAAAGCGATGAACCCACCAATATCAAGTTCATCAACGACATCAAGGGCTGGGCGAAGATGACGGACAAGATGTTTATCTGGGACTACACCACGAACTTTGGACACTACATCGGACCTTTCCCCAACTTCAAGGCGCTCCAGGGCAATGTGAAGCTGTTCAGGGATTGCCACGTCATCGGAGTCATGGAGCAAGGCGCCTACCAAGGTGATCATGGCGACTTCGCAGAACTCAAGGGATGGATCCTGGCAAAACTCCTCTGGAACCCGGATGTTGATGTCCAGGCGCTGATCGACGACTTCATCAACGGATACTACGGTCCGGCGGCGCCCTACGTCAAGCAGTACGTCGACGAACTCCATGCAAGGGTCGCCGACCCCGCCGTCAAGCTCAAGCTCTGGACGCCAATGACTTCGAAAATCTTCTCGGACGACTTCTTGCTCAGGGCAACGGATCTTTTCGAAAAAGCCGAAGAAGCTGTCAAGCACGATCCAATCCTGCTGCATAATGTCCAAAAGGCAGCAATGACAATCTACTACGCAAGATTCGAAAGACTCCCCAGCGAGAAGATAAAGTACTTCTGGACCGACACCGCATTGGTTCCGGCAAAAGTCACGGCGCTCAGAAAGGAACTTGCAGAGAAAATCCTCGAAAGGTTCACCTGCGAACACAGAATCCAAATCGCGGAAAGCGGAACCAGGCACGAAGCAGTCCTCCAAAATTGGAAAAACGCATCACAAGGACACGAGGTGTTCAAAATCGAAAAGGGAGAACTCACAGCCGTCGCCACGCCGACCTTTGACTGCATCGCCGGAATCCTCAGGGACAAATCCGGTTACAACTACCTGGACGGCAACGCAGGAGGCATGGCGTATTATGTCGACATCCGCGACCAAGGACGTTTGTTCAAGCCTGGGCAATGCGATTCCGAAGCAATCAGGGCGACCTACTCGCAACGGGGACACTATCACCTCAACCAGGCTTATTTCTTCCAGGACGGAGGACTCGTAGTCTCAGCCCAAATCTCAAACCTCAGGGACAAGCAGGCCCTCGACGTCAAGCCAAACGCCAAAATCGCACTCGCATTGAATTGCCAGGCGACTGTCGCATACAAATTCGACGACGATGCGACCTGGAAAGCCTACACGCCTGAACGATTCGCCATCAACGACATCTTCGCGATCAAGGACGACAACCTGGCGAAGCGACGCTCGCTCACCATCGCGTCGCCATATTCAAAGAGAGCTGTCAAAATCCTTTTCCCAAAACAAATCAACTTCGATGAAATCAAGCTCCAGCTTGATCCCGTCGCAGGAACCGTCATCTTCTACGCCCTAGAATCGATTTCAGTGCAAGAGAAGCAGATTGTTGACAGGACATTTGTCGTCCAGCCGATCCAGCAAGTTGACAATCTCCCTCCGAACCGAACCTTGGACAAGAGCACCAACCCCGTCTTCGTCCAGGAAGACTTCGCGATGACGATCTCAAGACTTGGTGAATGGGGTGAATTCGCCGCGGATCCTGAAGCAATCGACGGCAGCGCGGCCGTGATGTTCGGATCCCATTACGAATGGTGCTTCGACAGCAGAATCGACCTCGACAAGCTTGTCCCGGGCATCCCGTACAAATTCCGCATTCGGGTCAAAGTCGAAAAGGCGAAGGACAAGGGCGACGCATTCTGGGCGGGCATCTACGACCAAGCGGAAAAGCGTGGCTACGGCGAAATCCGCCCCAAAGTCGAGGATATCAAGGACGGGTACCAGTGGTATGACGTCTGCACATGGACTCCCAAACCGGAAAACAACCAATGGCTCTGGGCCGGACCGGGAATCTTCGATCTCAAGACAGAAACATCGGCAGTCAAAAAAGTCTATATTGACAGGATCGAACTCGTGCCGATGAAATAAGGAGCCTCGCCATAGGCAAATCTTTTCCCAGCAGGGCATGAGATTGATTTTGCCGAAATTCGGACTAGTTTATTAGCTTGACAATTTAACGGTTCCCAACCATCCACGAAAGAAGTTTTCACAATAAATCAAAAGGATTGTCGGTCATGTCAGACCCGTCACAAGCAACCTGGACCGCCACGCAGGAAGCCATTGCCAAGGCGGAATCGGGGCATTGGAAGAACATCAACTACGTTGAGGAACGCGTACCTCCCTACACCTTGCCGGAACTGATGAGATTCCAGGACGGAACCCCGGTCAAGACTCCCGAGCAATGGACGAGAAGACGCCAGGAAATCCTCGAACTCTTCCAAGACCAACTCTACGGCTTCTCACCAGAGCCTCCAAAGGACATGCATTTCGAAACCGTGGACATCGATGCAAGCGCAATGGATGGAAACGCAACCAGGAAACTGATTGACATACATCTTGGAAAATCACCAGGCGCACCCGTCATCCACCTGGTCATCTTCATCCCGAACAAGCGTACCAAACCAGCACCTGCTTTCCTGCTGATCTGCAATAGGGACAAGAATAACATCGACCCGACAAGGGCGGTCAAGTCGGACTTCTGGCCCGCCGAGCAACTCGTCAACCGAGACTATGCGGCGGCGGCATTCTTCAATGGCGATGTGGCGCCGGACAAATACGACGGCTTCACGACAGGCATCCATGCCTACCTGCAAAAGCCGGAAGAGCGAAAGCCAAACTCATGGGGAACCATCGCCGCATGGGCATGGGGGGCGTCCAGGGTCATGGACTACTTCGAAACCGATCCTGACATCGACGACAAGAAATGCGCCGTCACAGGACACTCGCGAGGCGGGAAAACCGCACTCTGGTGCGGGGCGCTCGACCAACGCTGGGCGCTGACCATCTCGAACTGCTCGGGATGCTCAGGCGCAGCCCTCGCAAGACGCCATTTCGGCGAATCGCTATCCGTTATCCAAAATGCATTCAAACACTGGTTCTGCCAAAACTACAGGGCGTACATCGACAAGGAAGAGGACCTGCCCTTTGATCAGCACTGGCTCGTCGCACTCGTCGCACCGAGGGCCGTCTATATATCTTCCGCAGACGAGGATCTCTGGGCAGACCCAAGAGGCGAATGGCTGGCGCTCCTCAATGCAGCGCCAGCATGGAAACTCCTTGGAAGGAACGGACTTGACGAAGGCACCGCCATGCCACCATTGAACAAGCCACTCAAGGGCGATGGAATGGCGTACCACATCCGCACTGGAGAACACAACTACAAGGTCTTTGACTGGATGGCACATGCGGATTTCGCAGACGCAGAGTTCAATCGCAACCAGGACGCCTAAACATGAATGAAAACCATTTTAACTTTGACGACCCAACTCTGAGCGACGACGAAAAATACCAGGCGCTACTGATCTTCGTCAACGGATGCGCAAATATCATCAGAAACAGCGCTCTTGCCCTCAGAACATACCAGGAACTCCTGGAAGACGAAACTGTACAATCGCAGGCAGCACGGGATTTCCTCGAAAAAAGCCAAAGGCTTGCCGACAACCTCCGGGACGGCGCTGAATTCATGCTCGAGCGAGCCATCGACAAATCCAACCAGGAACGCGTTGACCTGAACCCAATCGTCAAATCCGTCGCCGAAAGGGCGAGAAAGATCATGACATCTCCCCTGGAAGTCGATCTTGCGGCAGGGAAAAAAGTCATGGTCAACGCCAATGTCTACCAGCTCCAAAACGCCTTTTTCGATGCCGTTACCCTAGTGGCAAACGCAGCCGCAAAACTCGGACAGGCCACCATCCTCTCCGTAAAGAGAGTCAGTCTTACGGCAAACCAGCTTGGACTGATGGGATCCGATTGCGACGAAGGCGACTTTGTCGCAGTCAACATAAAAATCGCCTCGATGGACAATGACAGCCAGCTGGTCGCCAGCCACCAACTCGTCGACAACGCAAGGCGGGACGACTTGCTTGAACAGCTCGTCTTCTGGACCGGAACCGCAATGCTGCATAACGGGGAAACGATCACAGACCCAGACAACCCAACCCATAACATCGCATTCCTCTTCCCGCAAACCCGGGAACTCATGGACATCCAAGAACCTGGCGACGAGTGGAAAGGCCACGAGACAATTCTGCTGGTTGACGATGAAGACATGATATGGGACGTCATCATCGACATGCTCACGGAACTGGGATACCTGGTCATCCTGGCTGAAAACGGAAAGGATGCGATTGACATCTACAAAGGAAATCCGGGCGGAATCGACCTCGTGCTGATGGACATGGTCATGCCCGTGATGAATGCCAGGGAAGCATTCCCGCTCCTCAAGGAAATCGATCCCGACGTCAAGGTCCTTCTCTCCTCGGGATTCGTCTCCCAGGACGATGTCCAAGACCTCCTGGAGGCAGGAGCAAAAGGATTCCTTAGAAAACCCTATCGCCTCGCCGAACTGGCAAAGGCAATCAGAAACATCCTCGACAACAAGAAATAGCGATGACCAATAAGCAACAACCCGAAAACTCCGTCAGAATCGCCAAGTTCTTGGCGTCGGCGGGCATTGCCTCCCGTCGCCGATGCGAGGAGCTGATTGCGGAAGGGCGGGTCACCGTCAACGATACGCCAATCCTCACCCCGGCAACCTTTGTCGATCCCGAAAATGACATCGTCAAGTTCGAGGGGAAAATCGTCAAGCCGGTTGAGGACAAGACCTATGTCATCCTGAACAAGCCTGGAGGATACACCTGCTCCGCCCAGGACGACTACGCACGACGACTCGTCTTCCACCTCCTTCCCGAAAACCTCGGAAGGCTTTTCACCATCGGCAGGCTGGACAGGGATACGGAAGGCCTGATCCTGCTCACCAACGACGGCGAACTGGCGCAAAAGCTGACACACCCATCCTTCCAAGTCGAAAAGACCTATGTCGCGGAATGCGAGGGAATCTTTGATGAACGAGCCAGCAAAACCCTGCTCGAAGGCGTTATGGACGACGGTGAATTCCTCAAGGCAAAACGGGCAAGCAAGCTCAGGCAGACTGGAGAGAACACCTTCCTCCTGGAAGTGGTGCTTACCGAAGGCAAGAAGCGCGAGGTCCGTCGCCTCTGCGCCCAGGCAGGATGCCCGGTCGTCAGGCTCGCTCGGACACAATTCGCAACGATCAAGCTGCAAAACCTGGAAACAGGAGCTTGGAGACACCTGACGCAACAGGAGATCAAAGAGCTTAAAGACTTGGAAAACAAGATAGCGACACGAAAACCGAACAGATACAGGAAAGACGGCTGAATTCGATTTTTGCAACTGGCATTTGAAAGCGCAAAAACCGGAAAATTTGCTTGACTTCCTCAATAATTGCGTTATAGTTAAATTTATCGTTTTTTATATTATGCCCGGTCAATCTACCAGCAAAAAGACAGTATATATCATCGCGGGTCCCAACGGCGCGGGAAAAACAACCTTCGCCTTGAAACTCCTGAAATCGCTGGAAGATTGCCAGGAATTTCTCAACACGGACTTGATTGCCAGAGGGCTTTCGCCAATCAACCCGGACGGGGAAGGCACTCAAGTTGCTGCGGGCAGGATTTTCTTTGAGAGGATGGATGCCTTTACCAAGGACCAACGAAGCTTCGCCTTCGAAACGACCTTGGCGGCTCTGACCTTCCTCAGGAGAATCAGGCAATGGAAAAAGGACGGCTGGACAATCGTCCTATACTATTTGTACTTGCCCAGTGTGGATTTTTCGCGCAAGCGAGTCAGGAAACGAGTTGTTGACGACAAAGGGCACGACGTTCCGGAAGCAGACATCGTCCGAAGGTTCCCAAAGAGCCTAGCCAACCTCTTCAACTACTTGCCTGAATGTGACACGACCATCTGCCTGGACGGATCGCTGCCGGCGCCGGAAGCGATTTTTCTATGCAACAACGGGAAAATCAAGGTATTCAAGGATCAAATATACCAGCAAATGAGGAGCTACTTAAACCATGACTAATGCCAAAGCTATGTTCCTTCTCAAGCAGGCTATTTCATCCGTCCGCCACGCAGTTGCCGAAGAGCTCACGAAAAAAGCAAAGCTGGGACTAAGAGCTGTGGTAAGCAACAAGGATGGACAGCCCAAAGTCGTAGCGGCCAAAACGCTAGTCAAGCAAATGAAGAATGAAGCACAATCCGTTTGTTAAATCCTTAACGTAACGCATTTGGCAGACGACGGGAACATGATTCCTCCCCGTCGTCTGCTTTTTTTTGTTGTCAAGCCTATCAATCCCAGGAAGCGAGACCATGACAAGCTACAATGAAAGCGCCCGTTCGTTGCCGATCATCGACCGTGTTGACGTCTTGGTTGCCGGTGGCGGTCCCGCCGGCTGCGCGGCCGCCTTGGCCGCAGCCCGTTGCGGCGCCAGGACGATGATTGTAGAGGCCCATCCTGTACTGGGCGGCATTGCCACGTCAGGCATGATGTCGCACTGGTCAGGTGGAACGTTTTCGCCGATGGCCAACGAGTTCCAAGCCGCATGCCACGCGATCCACTGGCCGGTGGAAGACGGATTCAAGGCGGAACGACACGCCATCAACCACGAAAAACTCAAGCTTGTCCTCTTTAACAAGCTGGATGAGGCGGGCGTCATCATCCGAACCCATACCTTCTGCGCACAGGTGATCCAGGAAGGGAACACCATCAAGGGCGTGATCATCGAAAGCAAGTCGGGACGAGAAGCGGTACTCGCATCCGTCGTCATCGACGCAACCGGGGACGGCGATCTCGCGGCGAAGGCCAATGTCCCATTCCGAAAAGGACGGGAATCAGACGAGAGGATGCAGCCCGTCACGCTGATGTTCAAAATCGCAGGGGTTGACTACAAGACCGCAATCTTCCCTGGATCGTTTGAATCGCTCGTCCAGGTTCCTAAAGGCGAAATCCAGGACCTGGCAAGGAAAATCCTTCCCAAGCCGGCAGGACATACCCTCCTCTACAGGTCAACCCAGAACGGACACGTGGTCGTCAACATGACCAACCTGATCGATATCGACGGCACTTCGGCGGCAGACCTCACAAAGGCGGAAATCGAAACAAGAAGGCAAATCCCCAAAATCATCGATTTCCTCAGGGAATATGCGCCGGGATATGAAAACTGCTACCTCCTTGCTTCGGCAGAATGCGTCGGCGTCAGGGAAACCAGGCACTTCGAGGCAGGATATGTGCTCAACGAAATCGACATCCTCGAAGCAAGGGTATTCGACGACTGGATCGCAACAAAAAACCTGTTCAACTTCGACATCCACAACCTGGACGGCGCTGGCTTGGACAAGGACGGGGTTCAGCGTCATTTCAGGAGCAAGGGGCACTACACGATCCCCTATAGGTCCTGCGTCCCCAAAGAGGTGGACTACCTGCTTCTGGCGGGGCGTAACATCGCCGGAACCCACAAGGCGCACTCCAATTTCAGGGTCATGCCGATTTGCGCCAACATCGGCCAAGGTATCGGCGTCGCCGCCGCCTTGTCCGTACGTCACGGCATTGCTCCACGGAACGTAGACCCGAAGGACATCCAGGTCATCCTGAAAGAACAAGGCGTCGAGCCATAAAGCACTCTACGGATTCCCACTCATAATGGCATTACCAGGTTCTTCATTCTTGCTTTTCGCCATCAAACGGCTAGCCTTCAGAAAGGCGAGCGCCGTCGTGATCGCCTTGGCACTGGCAATCCTCGCCATCGAATGCAAAACCCAGGGGCAAGACTTTCTGAACCGCATCATCCCATCCAGGCAAACAACCCAAGCAAAGCAGGAAACCGTTCAAACCAAATCACAGGAAATACCACAGCAATCGCAAGCTACGCAGGAACCCGAAGTGCCGGAGCCACCAGCCAAGGAAGCCGATTCGGATTCCACTTCGCAGCTTGACCAGCTCAACTTCAAGGAAGGGGATTTCGATTGGCGCCAAGACTGGTGGAAAGCGCTGATCCTCGTACTGGGCGCACTCTTCACAATCCTGATTCTGCTTAGGATCGCACGACAGGTCTTCCGCATCGTCATCGTGACGATTTGCCTCGCGGCAGGTACGGCAGGAGCGTATTTCTTCCAACCCGTAACGACACCTTGGCTCACTGAAAAGCTCCCGAAATCCTGCGCGTCAATCATTCCAGTTGAGTACTGGGCGTACTTCATCTGCTTCATGGCAAGCTACCTCATCGCAACTATCATTCTCTATATTTTGAAAAAGCCGATCGACATCGTCGGAAAACGGCAAAACCTGGAAGACAAGGAACGTTGACATGCCTCAAGATATGACAGAAAAGCCTATCGTCAGCATTGTCAAACTCGATTCCTACGACAATCCCGACGCCGTTTCCAAAGCCCTGTCCAGCCTGCTGTCCCCCTGGGGCGGCATCGGTCATTTCGTGAAGCCTGGACAACGTGTGTTGCTGAAACCGAACCTGGTTGCGCCTGCCGTTCCCGAAAGGGCGGTCACCACGCATCCCGCCATCGTCAGAGCAGTGATCCAAGAGTGCGAAACTGCCCGGCCAGCATCGATTTCCCTAGGCGACGGACCAGGAGTCGGCACCACGACCTCCGTTGCCAAAGCCTCTGGATTGACTGCGGTTCTCGGAAACGCAACCATAGCGGAATTCGACAAGACGACGACCTACCACCACGACGGCAATACCCTCCTCCAAAACCTGGAATTGACCGAGCATATCGCCAACAACGACGTGCTGATCACCCTGCCAAAACTGAAAACCCATTCGCAAATGGCGTTCACCTGCGCCATCAAAAACCAATTCGGGCTGATCCCCGGCATGGCCAAGGCGCAATTCCACTTCAGGTTCCAGAATCCAGACCGCCTTGCAGATCTGATCGTTGACATCAACAGGACCGCAAATCCTGCCTTGGCGATCGTGGACGCAGTCGTCGGAATGGAAGGACCAGGGCCAAACGGGGGAACCCCTAGGCAAATCGGATTGCTGATCGCGGGCGACGACTTGGCGGCGGTCGACACCGTCGCCTCGGCAATCGTCGGACTCAAGCCCGAGGAACAACCGATACTGATGGCGGCAAGGCGGGCGAACTTCGGCAAGACCGACTTGGCCGACATTGACATTCGAGGGGCTAGCCTTCAGGACGTCGCCATCGGCGACTACGACTTGATCAAGGCTCCTGCCAACATCCTAAGACTCCTTCCGCTTCCCAGGAAAACACTCAAATGGCTACGGAACCTAATCGTGCCGAGGCCACAGATTATCCTAGACAGGTGCATCAAATGCATGAGATGCAAAAACGGATGCCCGATAGAACCGCCAGCGATCGATCCGCTCAAGCCTGGGGAAGACAAACTCAACCATGCCACCTGCATCAGGTGCTACTGCTGCCATGAATTCTGTCCGGTCAAGGCGATCGAACTCAAGAAAAGCAAGTTGGACAAATGGTTCCATGCCCAGGAAATAGTGCGTGCATTCCATAGGCTCCTGGGACGCCTTGCCCTGCTCGTCGCCAAAAAACGCTGATTTCCAATGCCGATCACCATATCCCATCCACAAAATCCACCTTCCTGGCTTACAGAATGGCCAACGCAAGCACAGGTCCAGGAACAATACACGCTGATTATTCGGAATATGGCCGCCAAATTGATCGCTTCAGAATCGAAAGTCCGACTCTTCTGGAACGACACCACCCTCAGCGCAACGATTGGCGTCCACAACAATATCTGGAAGCTCAAGGAAGGCATCTGGGAACGAACCTGCTCCTGCAAGGCGCCACAGCACCTGTGCCCGCATAACTACGCTACATGCCTGCTGCTTTTCAGGGTCTGCTACGATGAAGGTTGGATGACGCCGACTAGCCAAAGGCGACAACCAAAACCGCAGCAGACGCAAATAAGAAGACCAGTACAGCAAGACCTTCCGTTCAACATCAATCAGGTTGCTACTCCTGGCACAACACAAAAAATCGAAGCGGAAATCGACGCCAAGTACAGCGTCACGGAAATCATGATCAGATTCTACCGCAATATCAACGACTCCAGGGAACTCCTCACCATCGCGCAAATCCTCAACATGGGGTCGCAAATCCTGCTGAACAACCCTCACAGCCCATTTTCCACGGAAGACCGGGAATTCGTCGCCTGGACAACAAAATCGATCCGCTCGAGCATCCCCTCCCAAGCAATTCCGTACAACTCCAAATTCCTGACGATTTCAAAGCAAACGTTCCGCGCCTGGCAAGTGCATTGGGAAGAGCGGCAGCCCAACAGGTTCATCGACAGGGCGACGCAAAAGCCCCTCGCCGCAACAGCCGAAATCAAGCCTGTAAACTTGGTGCTCAAGCTCACCTATAAAAAGCCTTTCTTTTTCGCTGAACCGAACTATGTCTTTCAGGATGGCAAGCACTTGACCTTGCTCCAGGTCGCAACCTTGCTCGAGGACGCATCCGACTTTGACAAGCTCGCATTCAAGGCATTCAAGCCCCTCTTCAAGCTCGACCCGTTCTGGAGAGGACCGCTTAAGCTTTCTCCGCAACAAATGGAAACCAGGCTTTCTTCCTTGGTTGACAACAAGCTGGAACTTGTCACGGGCCCCGCCGTCAGGCAATTGGCTCAAGACAAGATCAACGTCCTTCTCGGGACAAGGCATGGAAACTTCACCATCACCGCCAAGCTCAAGGATCACTTGATCGAGCTTGACGGGAATGCCCCGATCAATCCAGCGATCGAGGTAAAAGACGAATTTGTAGAAATCTCCCAGGCAGGGGGCAAGAACGTTGAAGTCATCCGCCAAGCCGTCAGGGACATCCAGCCCAGGGTTTACGAACATGGCTCGGCATTGCTGTACGACACGCACAAAAACGCGCAACTCGTCAAGGACTTCTGGAACCAATTGCCCGAAGACTTCAGCAAGACTTGCGATCATTCGCTACAGGAACTCCTCTGCCCGACAGCGGACAACCTGCTCAAGCTCAACCTGCAAGCCACCAAAAACAATGCATTCGCAACGCTGAAATTCTCCTGGACAACGGGAAGCCAAAAAGCGAGGCTCTCACTCGAGGACCTCAACCGAATCGCACGGACAAATTCATCCGTCTACAGAACATCGGATGGGAATTGGATCGACATCGACCCGGAACAGGCAAGGCTCGCGATCGAACGCCTGAAGCAGGCAGGTTTGAACTTGGAGGAAGAAACAGAGGTCCTGGCAAGGCATGCAGCCGAAACGATTGGGAAAATCACCTCTTCCGTCAATCCCGTCATGGACGACGCCTCGCGTGAAGTCGCCAGGCAACTTCTGGCTCAGCCGCCCTTGGAGCTTCCGCCGATTCCGAAGCACCTGGATTCCATCCTCAGGAACTACCAAAAGGAGGGCGTCAACTTCCTCCTGGAAACCACGGCGTGCGGAGTCGGCCCCATCTTGGCAGACGACATGGGCTTGGGCAAGACGCTTCAGGTCTTGGCGATGCTTGATGCCTTGGACACCTCCGCCAAGCAGGAAGGCAAGCCTTTCCGCGCCCTGGTTGTCGCCCCGGCATCCGTCGTTCCCGTATGGACCCAGCAAGCGAAGCAATTCTGCCCTTCGTTGCCGATCCAAGCAATCAAGGGAACGCCAGCGCAACGCAAGTCGATCCTCGAAAACTATACCGACGGCATCCTGACGATCAACTACCAATTGGCAAGGATGGACATCGATGACATCTCGCAACTGGATCTGGATTGCCTGGTGCTTGACGAAGCCCAGGCGATCAAGAACCCAAAAGCGCAAGTCACCGCCGCCATCAACGACATCAACGCCAAGCACGTCGTCGCCTTGACGGGCACCCCGCTGGAAAACTCCTTGCAGGACCTCTGGTCGATCATGAACAGGTTGAATCCAAGCCTGTTCGGTTCCCTTGATGACTTCAACGAACGCTACGTCAACGCCCGTGGTGGAATCGCGGCGCTCAGCAAAAAGCTGTCCTTCTTCCTGAAGAGGCGCACCAAGGCTGAAGTCGCCAAGGAGCTTCCCTCGAAGACCGTCGAAATCCTGTCCCTTGAGTTGCCGCAGGAGCAAAGGGACTTCTACGATGCCCAACTGGCGATCGCCAAGCAGGACATCCATGCCGCCAACAAGTCGAACATGGAAATCCTGAGCATCATCACCCGGCTCAGGCAGGCCTGCTGCCATCCCAACCTGGTCGCAAAACGCGAAACCAGCCTCCCGTCCGCAAAACTCGATTTGCTCCTTGAGAAGCTCGAGGACCTGCAGGCAACTGGGCACTCCGCACTCGTTTTCTCGCAATTCACGTCGATGCTTGACATCATCGCCAACGCCTTGCAAGGCAGCAACATGCCATTCTATACGATCACAGGGGAAACCCCAACGGACAAGCGCGCCGACATTGTCCAGGCATTTGACGAAGATCCCAATCCCGCCACATTCCTGCTCAGCCTGAAAGCAGCCGGAACAGGACTGACGCTCACAAAGGCGGACTATGTCTTCCTCTTCGACCCATGGTGGAACCCGGCCGTCGAAAACCAGGCGATCGACAGGGCGCATAGAATCGGACAGGACAAACCAGTGATCGCATATAAATTCATCGCTGCGACAACCATCGAGGAAAAAGTCCAGCAACTCATCAACGACAAGCAAGCGCTTTTCGACCAGGTCATGGACGGAGCAACCGAAAGCGCCTTGCCTGGGAGACTAACCGCAAACGATCTCAAAGCACTTCTTGAAGACTAAAAAATGACTACTCTTAGACTTGCCATCCTATTGTTCGCCGCATTGGCGACCGCATTCAGAGCCCAAATTCACATCGGCTGGGCAGAGGCTATCTTGGATGCCAAAACATTCGCAAAACTCCCCGCAATCCCAAAGGATAACGGAAATGCGATCCAGGCGACTGAATTCAAGGATCCACTGATGCTGACGGCGTTGGCAATCAACGGCAATAACCAAACTGCAGTCTTCCTGTCCTGCGACCTGATCCATGTCCCGGACAATCTGGTCCAGAATATCATCGACCAAGTGAAACGCTCCTCGCCAAAGCCCGAACAGGCAACCTTCGTGATCAGTGCAACCAATAACCAAACTGGAATCGACCCAAACGATCCGGAAATCCGTGAAATCCTGGCGAAAACCGCAGTGAAAACCATCGCCGATTCTGTCCGGAACTTGGCACCAGGAGCGATCGCACAGGGCGCAGGATATGCAGTCCTTGCACATAACGCAAATCCACGCAACGACAAGGACTTCCAAGGATACGAATCACCTTCCGACCACCTGGCAAGATTCCTATTCACCTACCAAGGAAACCGCCTGACGGGAGTCGTCGTCAACCTGCCCTGCCCTGCAAGCTGCTCCGAAAAATCCTCCGAAATCTCAGCCGATTTCTGGCATGAGGTACGCCAGGCAATCAGGGACCATGTCGGCGCCCCAATCCCCATCCTGGCGCAAACCGCCGCCGCCAACGATGCCACGCCAATCGTCTCCCATTACAAAAAAGCGCAGGACAGACGACTCAAGCTCAAATTCGGCAAAGATACAAGGCAAGATCTGGCACTGAGAAAAGACCTGGCTCAACTCGTACTCAATGCCTTCGTCGAAACGAAATCCTGGACCGAGAAGAAGATCGAGGACGCCCCGGGATTCGCTTGCGAAAGCATTGTGGTCAATGACCTCAAGCTTAGCAGGATCGTCGTAGGCAACGCCGCCTTCGCCTCAAATCCATTCAAGATCGATACCGACTACATGCACCGTATCCAGGCAAGAAGTCCGTTCGAAAACACGTTCGTCGTCCAGCAGGCAAATGGTTACGCTGGTCCGCTCCCAACAGAAAGGATTTTCGACCAAACGCCCGCCGCCAGAGTCCCCAAGGAAATGGGGCAGAAAATCGTCAATGCCACCATCGAGTCGCTGAGGGCATTGCGCAAGTCGATTCAATCCCAGGAAAAGAAGCAATGATTACGTCAAGGACATTTGAGCAAGCATTGTGGTGTCAACGTGCCGCCGTGCGTCTTTGCCTGTGCCTGGTTGCCGTGGCGGCTTTCGTTTTCGCCCAGCACAAGGTCGCCTGGTGCGAGGTTGACATTTCCACGGACAAGCCCCTGGAGCTGCGCGGGCAGATGTACAAGAGAATCTCGAAGGGGATATTGGATCCCACAACCGCGACCATCCTGGTCGTTGACTCCAACGAGGATTTTGTCATATTCATCTCATTGGATTCCATCAACGCCGGCTCCATCAAGACCTACGTCAACAGAAAAATCCGCCAGCTCAGACCCGGCTTCCCTACTGGAAAACTCCTCTACTCCGCAACGCATACGCATACAGCAATCAACGTCGACGCCAAAGCATCAAAAGAATATGCAAACTGGATCGTCGATACCCTGACGAATAAAATCCTCGAAACCTACGACAATCGCAAGGAAGGCGCCACATTCGCATACGGATATGGATACGCAAGAATCGGATTGTGTAGGAGACCGACGTATTTCGACGACCTTCGCCTGCGCAAAAATGCACGCAACAACGCACTTTCGGTGGACAAGCACGCCAAAATGCACGGCGATACCAACGATCCACAATTCGCGGGCATAGAATCGGGAGCAGACTCGATCGTCAACCTGCTCTATATCTTCCAGGATGGCAAGCTGACAGGCGCAATCGTCAACATTCCCTGCCCCTCCCAGGCGACCGATGGCCTGTTCTACCTCTCGGCGGATTTCTGGCACGAAACCAGGCAGTTGATCAGAAAGGAGCACGGCGACATCTTCATCCTGCCACAATGCGCCGCCGCAGGAGAACTGGTAACAAGAGACCTAATCAACGGAAGACTCGTCGCCACAAGACGGAAATCCCTTTTCGAAGTCAATGTCAGTGAACCAAAATACAACAAGGCGGCAAGGCTGGATGCCGCAACGCAAATTGCATTCGCTTTCAACGATACCTTAAAATGGGCAAGCCTGGAGCCGATCAGGGATCCAGTCATCAAGCACGTCACGCTGGAACTCAAACTCAAGCCCGTTCATGTGGATGAAGAACTCCTGAATTTGGCCAAGAAGGAAATCGTCGACTGCAGCAAGCTTTTGGAAAATCCGCCAAAAGACCAAAAGCAGGCCGATATCATTGCCTCGCGGCTTGGACGTGCCAGGTCATTGGTCATAAAAGCGGAAAACGAGGCCAAGGGCATACCCTACAAGACCTATGCCAACGTCCTCAGGTTCGGGGACATTGCCTTTGCCTCAAACCAATTCGAACTCTATAGCGAGTACCAGTTCCAGATTCAGGCCCAATCTCCGGCGATACAGACATTCGTCGTCCAACTTTCGGGGCACGGGACATACCTCCCCTCGCCCAAGGCATTCAACAACCAAGGCTACGGGGCAATCCCCTTCTCCTGCTCAGTCGGACCAGAAGGTGGTGCCCAGCTGGTCAGCGCAACAGTCAATGCACTCCAAAAACTCTTCAATGAATAACCAACCATGAAAAACTTCACCTGCCAAGCGTGTGGGAACTGCTGCAAATGGGAAGGCATCGTCAGGGCTACAGAACAGGAAATGGCCGATGCCGCAAAGCTGCTCAATATCACGCTCGACCAATTTATCCAGGAATATACGAGGCTCTCCGACGACAGGCAATCGCTGATCTTCGCTGACAACAAGGATGGAGCTTGCATCTTCCTCAATGACGACAACAAATGCATGATCTATCCTGCAAGGCCATGGCAATGCAGGACGTTCCCACATGACTGGGATGTCTGCGAAGAACTTCAAAAATTCTGCCATGGTCAGCAAATCGCCAAGATCAAGAACCAGATCCAAGACCAATTCCTCATACACGTCTTCGGACATCCTAACAAACCGCTTGACGTCAACCAATTCCCGGGAGATGCGCAGGTCCTCAATTGCCAAAACATCTGCCTGATGCTCTCAAAACTCAACATCCCCTTCATCTACTACGGTTGCGCCGACTCAATCATACCCAACGGAGGCGCCTTCGAATCAATCGGAAAGCCAACCGGAAACTGGGCGTACCAAAACGCCTGGCACAACACCTACACAAAACGCCTGGGAAAAGCATTGGCAAAACACGCGATCCTGGACGACGAGTCGCCGGAACTGATCCTAGCACTCTACGGAGCCGCCCATGCAGAAGTCGATACGATGCAGCTCCCGGTCATCGAACCCATGCTCGGATACGACCACGGCTGGGCAACGTACAAGGTGTTCCCGTCCTACGCACATCAACATACGATCTACGCAAAACAACCGGAACTGGCATACCAAACCAAATTCTTCGATATCGTCATCCCCCACTTCCTCGACGAAAACAACTTCATCACTTCGGAAAACCCCAAGGACTACCTGCTCTACCTGGGGCGAAACGCTCCTGACAAGGGCATACAAATCGCAAGGGACGCCGCAAAGGCGGCAGGACGCGAACTCAAGGAAGTCTTCTCGGGATACTACGGCGAGGAAAAGGCGAAGCTGCTCGCAAATGCATACGCCGTGATGATGCCGACGCTCTACGTCGAACCCTTCGGATATGTCGCCATCGAGGCGCAACTATCAGGGACTCCGATCATCACCACGGACTGGGGAGCGTTCGCGGAAACCGTCATCCATGGCAAGACCGGCTTCCGGTGCAGAACCCAGGCCGAGTTCGTCGCCGCCATCAAGAAAGCCAAAGAACTTGACAGGCATTACATCCGGCAATCAGCCGTAAACAGGTTCTCCATGGACAAAATCGCCCCAAAATACCATCAATATTTCCACTTTGTCTGGAATGTTCACAAAAATGGTGGATATTATGCAAATAACGCCTTTCGCAATATTTCGTTTTTATGAATGAACGCAACGAGTGCGTCATCGTATAGCACAAACAAAAGCAAGGACTCAATCATGGCAAGAAAAAAAACACAAGAACCCGATGATATTAATATGCTGTTTGGCGCCCCCGACGCGAAGCCATCCAGACGTCGTCGTGTTGCCGCCCCTGCCGGTCCGGTAGCAGGCGGTCCTTCCGGTCCCGCAATGTCCGGCGGTCCCTCCGGTCCTGCGATGTCAGGCGGCCCCTCGGGTCCCGCGATGTCCGGTGGTCCTTCCGGTCCCGCGATGTCAGGCAATGTCAAGGGCAAGGCGGGCGCACCTCCCAAGCGCAGACGCCGCGCACTTGACGACGATACGCTCAAGCAACTCTACGGCTGAGCCAAACCAGATATCAGTTCTCCCCAGTCCGCTCCCCTGATTGAACAACTCAAAACGGAACAGTCAGGGGAGCGCGATATTTACGACCTTTTTGAACGGTTCTTAACCGGCCATGAGAAAAAATTCCTACTGTTGCAACGAATTTGTCGCGTGGATCCTTAACAAAACCCTAGACAAGGATCTTCTCGATTTCGTACACAGTAATAGAACCTTGAAAAGTGCATTCGAAGGAAATGGATACACACTCAAACCCACAAACCTGAGAAAAGTTCACTTCTTGAGAAGTTACAGTTCCTATCCGGTATTTGACTTCTTCATTGATTTCATCAAGGATAAATTCGCCTTCGAGACCAGCTCGACCAAGGCTTTCCTGGAAATACTCGACCAAAAGTGGCTTGACAAGCATTGGCGCACCGTCTTAAGGCAAGCGGAATCGCCTCAACTCCTCGCCCTCGCCTTCCTGCTAAGCAGCAAGGAAAACCTCAACGCAAGAGCAAAAAGACTGATCAGGTGCAAGACAATCTGGACAAACTCACTGGACAAAGAACGAGATAAGATCGACCTGAAACCGATCTTCCTTGCCATTCCACCCCTGTTCGGACAGGCAACCACAACGCAGACAATTCAAAAAACGACCGCAAGCAAGCCCGAACCAGGAATAAACGCAAGACTCAACGAAAGACTCGAACGGGAAAGAAAAGAAAAAAGAGAGCTGAAAGCAAAATTCCAAGTGGAAATCGAACTGGCGGACAAAAAACAAGAGGAACTCAAGAAAACAATCGCGCTGCTCAAGGAAACCATCGCAAACTCAGATATTGATATCCAGGCGAAACTCAACCAAAAAGACCTGGAACTCAAACACCATCTGGATCGGTTCTTCAATCAACACTTCGATACCGGAAATACCCTGAAGCTGGCAACCAATTCAGAACGGTTCAAGGGAAATGCCGATGCGCTGATCACAGCAAGCCAACTGATCCTGGAAGAACAAAAGACCCTTGACCTGAAGCACGGACTCAAATCACAATACCGAGAACAGCTGACTCGACTCAACCAGGCGCTAGAAAACATCGATCAAGCCGTCGCAGATTCAATTGTCCTGCATCCCGAAATACTCAATGTCAAACTGCAGATCGAAGCGCAAATCAACGAGATCAGCACGGTGACCGAACTCGACGACCAGCCATTGGCGTCAGATACGGCAAGGCAACTCCACGCCGCAATCCTCAATGTGAACGTCAAGGACGACAACCTGAAAGAGCAATTGGAAGTCCTGGCAAAGCTCGTCGAACACAACGCCGATCAAGGAATCATCCTCAATGAAGAACGCGACTTCCTGCAGGAAACGATCTCCAAGCGTCATGCGCTTCACCTGGATATCGCGCAACTCAAGAGCGCCTACACGCCACAACCCGACTCAGATTCAGATACAATCGTCGTCAAGCAAAAGCCGCTCGTTTTCAACCTGTTCCAACATTTCGCCGATTTCCACAAGATCCACCTCGTCGTCGACGCATGCAACGTCATCCTGCAGAAAAACTCATATTGGCAAAACATCATCAGCCGAAGCAGCCCCAGCAACGCCTTCAGCATTGCATCGAAGGAACTGATTGACAAAACCAAGCTAAAGGCAAACTGGTTCATGGGAATCACGCTGGTCTTCGACGGATCAAAGCCGCTCAACGACATCATCACAGAGGGAAATTGCACCGTTATCTACGCTCGAAAAGTCCAGGAAGAACACAATGCCGACCTGGTCATACTCGATAAAACCGAAGAGCTCGCCAAGGAGGGAATCAACGCCTGGCTCGTCACAAACGACTACGGCATCAGAAACAGCGCCGAGGACACGGCCAGCGCATTCGTACTGACGGAAGCGTTCACGCAACTCCTGCTACATTAACCCAAAAGCAGAGATCAAAACACCATCATGACCACCAAGGAATTCCTAGCTTTCAACAACGACAATCATATCCTTTTCCTGGATGGAGCAACAGGCACCGAACTCGCCAAGCTCGGAATGCCGCATAATGTCTGTCCAGAACAATGGTGCATCGAAAACCCATACGCAATCCAAAAAGTCCAGAAAAACTACGAAAAAGCAGGAAGCAATATCGTCTATGCTCCGACCTTTGGAGCCAATCGATTCAAGCTCAAAAACTTCGGACTGCAGGACAAAACTGCCGAAATCAACAGAAAACTAGCCGAAATCTCTAAAAGCACACTCGTCAGCGCCAAGGTATTCGGCGACATCGCACCAACAGGACACTTCGTGCAACCTTTCGGCGACGACCCGATCCCATTTGAAGCCGCCGTCGATGCCTACAAGGAACAAGCGCAAGCACTTCTGGACGGTGGCGTGGACGGATTCGCCATCGAAACGATGATGGACATCCAAGAGGCACGAGCCGCGCTGATAGCAATTAGGGAACTCGATCCCGACATTCCAGTGATCGTCACGATGACGTTCGACCAGGACGGGCGTACACTGACAGGCAACACTCCGGCAGCGGCGATCGTTACCCTCCAGGCGCTTGGTGCAACAGCAGTCGGATGCAACTGCTCGACAGGACCAAGCCAAATGGCGAAAGTCATCGCGGAAATGGCGCCTTTCGCAAGAGTCCCGCTCGTCGCAAAACCAAATGCGGGAATGCCAAGGTTCGATGGGACGAAAACTATTTTCGACATGGGAGCCGACGACTTCGCGCAGCAGGTGAGCCTGATCGTCCAGGCTGGAGCCTCGATCATCGGAGGATGCTGCGGAACGACGCCGGAACATATTGCCAAGACAACGCAGCTCCTCAAGGACACCAAACCAACACCGCCAGAAAACAATTCCTCATGCATCAGCTCGGCTAGAAAATCCATCGAAATCAATCCGGACAATCCATTCGAAATCATAGGCGAAAGAATCAACCCCACCGGAAAGAAAGCACTCCAGCAAGAACTCAAGGAAGGCAAGCTCAATCTGGTACGCGACTTTGCAAGGCAACAAACCGAGGCAGGAGCAAATATCCTTGATGTCAATATGGGAATGCCGGGAATCGACGAGGCAGGAATGATGGTCGAGGCAATCCAACTGCTCGTCAACGAAACAGACGCCCCGCTATGCATCGACACGACAAAGCCGGAAGTCGCGGAAGCAGCGCTGAGAATCTACCCGGGAAGAGCGCTCTTCAACTCGATCTCCGCCGAAAGTGACAGAATCAACAAGGTTCTGCCGATTGCCGCCAAGTACGGGGCGATGATTGTTGTCCTCCCGCTGGACGATAACGGAATACCGGAGACAACCAAAGAGCGGATACAGGTCGCAGAAGACATCATGGCTACTGCGGAAAAGATCGGCTACGAAAAGCGAGACTTCGTCATCGATGGACTGGTGATGACCGTTTCGGCAAACCCGAACGCCGCGATCGACACTCTCAATCTGATCGAATGGGCCGCTTCGCAAAAGCTCAATACCGTCTGCGGACTCTCAAACGTCTCCTTCGGATTGCCAAGACGTGACCTGATCAACAGGGCATTCCTCGCCATGGCAATCGCAAAGGGACTCAACCTCGCAATCGCAAACCCAATGCTCCAAGACATCACAGAAACTGCACACGCAACGGATGTCCTCGTCAATAGGGATGGCAACGCAAGGGCATACATTGCAAAATACGCACAAACAGCAGCGCAGCAACCCGCCGCGAAAACAGAAACAAAGGACTCAACGCCTACCGATAAGCTCAGGCAAGCAGTCCTGGAGGGAGACGACAACCATGCGGAAATCGCCCTCAAGGAATGCCTGGAACAAAAACAGGATCCAAAATCGCTGGTTGACGATATCCTGATTCCTGCGATCACAGCGGTAGGTGACAAATTCGAACGCAAGGAGTATTTCCTCCCGCAGCTGCTGGCTTCGGCAAAAACAATGCGGAACGCAATGGCAACCCTGGAACCGCTGCTTAGCGTAGATAGCGACGACGGCAAGCCAAAGGAAAACATCGTCATTGCGACAGTCAAGGGTGACATGCACGACATCGGCAAGAACATCGTCGCCCTTATGCTCAGAAACTACAACTTCAACGTAATCGACCTGGGACGCGACGTCCCCGAAGACGTGATCATCGACGCCGCAGTCGAACACAAGGTCAAGATCGTTTGCCTCTCCGCGCTGATGACGACGACGATGACGGAAATGAAAACCGTCATCGAGCACGCACGAAGCAGAGGCCTTGACAAGCTCGAGTTCATCGTCGGAGGAGCAGTCCTCAACGAGGAATACGCCAACACGATCGGGGCTCATTACGCCAGCGACGCCATGGGTACGGTCAGGCTCGCGCAATCAATCCTTCAAAAGGACTGAACATGACGATTAACGAGGAATTAACCGGGGAACGGGATCGCCTTCTGCAATTGGACGAGGCAAAGCTCCTGGCGGAGTGCCGATGCGACACGATGAGGGGTACGGGACCTGGCGGGCAAAAGCGCAATAAAACCGAGTCTGCGGTCAGAATCACCCACATCAAGACGAATATCGTAGCCTTCGACGACGAACAGCGTTCCCAGCACATCAACAGGCATCGCGCCCTTCAAAAGCTTAGGCTCCAGATTGCACTTGAGCTTAGGCAGCCTCCGACCACCTGGACAATGCCCGTCCCCAGCGTCAAATCCGAGAATTTCGTCCTTTGGGCGGCAGTCGCCCTCGACGCGCTGCACAGCGAGGACTACGGCGTTGCCGCCGCCGCCAAACTTCTTGGCACAACGACCTCCCAACTCGTCAAGAACCTAGCCAAATCCCCAAAGCTCTGGCAATTCGTCAATGCCCAGAGAACGGCACGAAACCTCCAACCCCTCGTGCAAAAATAAAAAACTGGGCAAATTCGTCCGACCCCGTCCGACCCCGTCCGACCCCGTCCGACCCCGTCCGACCCCGTCCGACCACGCCCGACCCCGTCCGACACGTCCGACCCCGTCCGACACGTCCGATCTCCACAAAAACCTCTCCACCGCCATCGCAACTTCTTCAACTTCCTCGCACGCACTACATTTAGGGGCGGAGGCCCCCTTACGGTTGGGTGGGCTAAAGCCTTATTTGCACCACTAAAAAATCGCGTTTTTTTGGAAAAATTCAAGCAAGAATCATGCACAATCATTGACAAACATCGTCAATCATCCAGACTGACAACCCATTAGGTAATCCGGATGATTCCTGATGATTTCAATCGATTAGCAAGCCATTTTCCCATACCTATTTGAGTACGGAATAAAAATTGCCGTCATGCGTCAACTGCTTTTTTTCAGGGTTATCAGTTCTTCCAGCCCGAAGATTTTGTTTGCATTGCCCCAAAAGATCTTGTCCTTGTCTGCCTCGTCGAAGGGTAACGCTTCGATATCCGCGATTCCGCTTTCCAGCGATTGCCACGGCGAATCGGTTCCATAGATCACTCGATCGATCCCGTGGTTGCGAATAATCCTTGCGAACCGCCCGGGATCGTCACGCATATACATCGCCGAAAAGGACGTGTCGAAGTACACGGGATGACCAGAAAGGTCACGTTCGACCTCATCCCAGACAAGCCAGCCCCCGCAATGGGCGCAAATCAAAGTCAAACCAGGATGCCGACGAATCAATTCCGCAAAATCACGGGGACGGGAATGGAAGGGAGGCTGGAACCCGACATCGTTGCCGGCGTGGATGATCACAGGAAAATCATTGGATTCGCAAAAGGACCAAATCGGTTCGACGCGTGCCTCCAGCGGATTGAACTCCTGGTACTCAGGATGCATCTTGATCCCATGCAACCCCAAATCCATGATGTGCTGCAACTCGCCGACAAGATCAGGATCCTCGGGATGAATCCCCCCCATCGACAAGCTCGGCCATGTGTTGACCAGCGCCGCCTTTTTGTTCAGCGAATGCGCCTGGTCGGGACGTGTCACCACGGGACAGTTCATCCAGCCGCTGTACCCTGCCTTCAACGCCAGCCTGCGCAGGCATCCTGCCGTCCCGTCTGAATAGACCGGCAAATTGCAGGACTTTGCCTGGAGATGCTTCAAGACGTCAGACGCAATCTTGTCAGGCCAAACATGGGTATGTATATCGAATATCTTCCGGGAACCCATTATCATCAAATCCTATTTTAAAAAATTGTCATAAATTGTCAAGCATTGTCATAATAATTAATATACTCTTTACTTGCAGTTCTGGCAACTTGCTTAGCTTTTCCTACGGCAATTAATTTTTAGTCTTTTGTGATGCTTTTTTGTATTTCTTCCACCTGCGTATTTCCTTTTTCGGTATATATTGTCCTTATTCATTTGTTTATTGCCAGAAGAAGAAATCATCATCATTTAGGAGTCAGCCAATGGAAGTCATTAGCTACAGTCGTGAGATTCCCGTACGTGCCAACGTAGATGTATTTGTCGCCGGGGGCGGACCTGCCGGCATTTCGGCGGCATTGGTTGCCGCCCGGGCTGGAAAGTCGGTCTTCATCGCCGAGACTGGCGCCTGTTTCGGAGGCATGGGCACCAGCGGACTGATCCCCGTGTTCATGCAATTTGGCGACGGAATCAACTTCCTCGCCGGTGGAATCGGAAAGGAAATCTACGACAAGCTCAACGACCTGAAGGGACCCAACCACCCGGGAGGAAAAACAAGCATCCCGGCAGAATTGCTGAAAAAACTCTACGACAGGCTGCTCGTAGAATCAGGTGCGACGATCTCGCTGATGACAAACGTCGTCGATATCGTCAAGGAAGGACCAAACGTCAAGCAGATTATCTGCCAAGCAAAAAGCGGGTTCTTCGCAATCGGCGCTAAAATGGTCATTGACGGAACCGGTGATGGTGATATCGCCACATGGGCGGGAGCGCCATACGAAAAGGGCGAACCCGATACAGGCGAAATGATGCCGGGAACGCTCTGCTCCGTATGGGCAGATATCGATTTTGACAAATTCCACGAAAGCCAAACCAACGTTCGTGAAAAATTGCTCGAATCCTTTGAAAAAGGCGACGTCTTCACCGTCAACGACCCGCACCATCCGGGAATGTTCAGAATCGGAAAGCATATCGCAGGAGGCAATATCGGACATGCCTTCGGAGTCGATTCGACGGACGAGAAATCGCTGACGGAGCACCTGGTTTACGCAAGGGCGCACCTACACGAATTCGAAAACTTCTACAAGAAATACATCCCCGGATACGAAAACGTCGTCCTGGTCCAATCGGGCGCGCTGATGGGAATCAGGGAAAGCAGGAGAATCATCGGAGACTACATCCTCGACATGGACGACTTCATCGCAAGAGCAATATTCGATGACGAAATCGGACGCTACGCATACCCGGTGGACATACATCCTTCAAAGCCGGACCCGGTCAAATACGCCGCTTTCGAAAAGGAATTCTTCAAGGTCGGAAGGTACGGAAAAGGCGAGAGCTACGGAATACCATACAGATGCCTGACACCGAAGGGACTCGACAATGTCCTCGTCGCAGGCAGATGTGTCAGCACAGACAGGAAAGTCCAGGGTTCCCTCAGGGTCATGCCCGGATGCTACATCACAGGACAAGCCGCAGGACTCGCGGCGGCAGAGGCGATTGACAAGAATACAACCACCCGGGGCATTGACGTCAAGATCCTCCAGAAGCGCCTCCTAGACATCGGGGCGTTCCTGCCTAATGCGAACTTGTAGTTCTTTGTACACGGCGAAAGTTGCAAAAACTCTTTAAGATATTATTATTTCAAGGTTGCGTGAATTCTGGCTTTGCGCTTGGAACTCACGCACCTTTCCCTTATGTGCGATTGTTTCTGATATCTGTGCAAAAACTTGTCCATGTCTTTGGTCAAGGATAATCAATTGAGGCGGTAGATTTATGTTGAAGCGGATCGTGTTCCTTGTTTTGGTTGCCGTGGTCGCCTGGGTACATGGTGGCGAAGTCGAAGAGCGGGAAATCATAGACAGCCAGGGGGGCACGTCCAAGAAGACCATCGTCAAGGTCACATGCTGGAGCCTGCCTGACCCGTCCTATACAGATACCAATACCAGGGCGCAATGCGCCGTCGTCAAGGCATTCATCCAGGCGTACCCGAAAATCGTACAGGAAAAATACAGGGAGAAGTACGAGGCCGACCCAGGCAAATACGGGGACTACGACTGGAGCAACGTGGCGGTCGAACTTGAACGCACCAGCGGAATCACCATCGAGGGAACCAGCATGGATTCGGGACCGCTGATGGCGATAGCCGGTGGCGTCGCACCAGACATCATGTACGTCAACTTCAGGCAGTCCGATACCTATATCCAGGAAGGATTCCTGTACCCGCTGGACAAGGAGGAAGACGGATACTACGCAGGAATGACCGAGGAGGAACGGGCCTTCATCTACCACGAGAAGGTCATGCCGGTCGTCCAACGCAAAGGTCCAGGCGGAACCCACGTCTGGGCAATGCCTACAGGCGGACTGCTGGGAAAGGTGTTCCTGTACAGAAAAGACCTCCTCGCAAAATACAATGTGCCTGAGCCAACATACGACTGGACTTGGGAAGACCTCTTCGACGCATGCAAGAAACTGACCAAGCCGGCGGAAGGAATCTACGGCATCAGGCTTGGGAAGGGAAAGGCGGAAAGCTGGTACTGGGTCACGTTCCTCTGGTCGGCAGGCGGAGAAGCGATGGAATACGATGCAGAAAAAGACGAATGGTCCGCTACGTTCGACTCTGACGAAGCGGCGACAGCGCTCGATTTCTATATCAGGTTGACGACGGAACACTGGGTCGATCCCATCGACGGAAAAGACAGGTACGGATACGCTACCAAGGAAACAGACTCGGGACAAAAGTGGGAACTGGGGCAAATCGGATTCTACCCCGCGTACATCGACGCACGCCTCTTCGCCACCATCGACCCCGACGTGGTCGGAATGGTCGCGGTACCATGGGGATATCCTGACAAGAATGGAGTCCGTCATCGCGGAGGCGAACTTAATTCCAGGATGCAAGGTATCTTCGCCGGATGCGACAACCCGGTCGTAAGGGACGCAGCCTGGGAATACATCAAATTCTGCGAATCCAAGGAAGGCGTCAAAATCTACACCAAGATCATGGTCGAGGGAGGCTTGGGGCGATTCGTCAACCCGATGTACCTCAGGATGTTCGGCTACGACGACCTGATCAGGCTCGCGCCGCCAGGATGGGAAAAAACCTTTGAAATCGCCATTGACACCGGAAAGCCAGAACCCTACGGAAGCAATTGCCAGCTCGTCTATTTCCAGATGACCAAGCCGATGGAAGCGGCAGACCAGCTGGCCATGAAAGGCGCCTTGCCGCTCTGCGATGCAGCGGAAATGGAAAATGCAACCCCGGAACAAAAGGAACTAAGGCACAAAATCCTCAAGAGCCTCCTGGAGGAAGGGGTCAAGGACGCCAACGAGAAAATGCTCGGAATCCTCTCGCCGGAGGAGCTGCTGGTCAGAAGGATCGCGGCGGCCATCTTGATGATCGCAATCGTCATCGTATTCACACTCGTATTCAAGAAAATCATCCGTGCCTTCACGCCACCCAAGATCATCGGCGTCGAACAAGTCAAATGGGGGTTCCACAAGTACGCGACCGCATACATCCTCCTGCTCCCCGCAGTCCTCTCGATCCTCGTCTGGAGATATGTCCCGCTCCTGATGGGCTCCGTGATGGCGCTGCAGGACTACAAGATCATGGGAGGCTCAACCTGGGTCTGGCTTGACAACTTCGGCAACGTCCTCTGGGACGCAGAATGGTGGCAATCCGTTTGGAACTCCATGAGGTACTGCTTCCTGGTCATCATGTTGACATTCATGCCGCCAGTGATCCTCGCAGTCCTGCTGCAGGAAATCCCAAAGGGCAAAATCTTCTTCAGAACCGTTTTCTACCTGCCGGCAGTCATCACAGGACTCGTCGTCATCTACCTCTGGAGATCATTCTATGAAAATACGGAATTCGGCGTCCTCAACGCGATCATGCTCAGACTGCCGGCAATCGTCTACCTCGGAGTCGCATTGCTCTTCTTCTTCATCATGTTCTTCTTCGCAAAACGACTCTTCCTACACGAAAACTACACCTACAGCATAGGATGCCTCCTTGCAGGAATTTTGCTGTTCTGCTTCTTCTCGAACTTCGCTTGGCCTATCCTGAAAAGCAAAGAACTGGACAAGCCGGACAGCTTGCTCTACTGGTGGAACGTCGGATTCTACTGCTGCGTCGCACTCGCGGGAATCATTCTCCTCACAACATCATTCGTATCGTTCAAGCGACAGCAATTCACCTCTGCTGTCGTATGCATCTCGCTGCTCCTGCTTATCGGGGCATTCGCCATCGGACTCAGCCTGTTCACCGACGACTGGTACTATCCGCTCAGGCTGGCATTAAGGACGTTCCACTGCATGAAAAACCCATACCGATGGCTGGACGACCCAAGAACCGCAATGGTCTGCTGCGTCCTCCCGATGGTCTGGGCGGGAATGGGACCGGGATGCCTCATCTACCTCGCGGCGCTCAAGGGTATCGCCGACGACTTCTACGAGGCCGCAGATATCGATGGGGCAACGTTCTTCGACAAGATCCTCTTCGTCGTCATCCCCATGCTCAGGCCCTTGCTGATCATCCAATTCGTCGGCGTCTTCATTGGTTCCTGGGCCAGTTCGGCATACATCCTTGCCATGACAGGCGGCGCAAACAAGACTGAGGTCGCCGAGCTGCATATCTTCTACAAGGCATACCTGTACTTGAAGTTCGGTCCCGCGACGGCGATGGCGTGGATCCTCGGATTCATGCTTATCGGGTTTACCGTCTATCAACTCCAAATCCTCTCGAAACTCGAATTCAAGGCGACTGGAGCCAAGAAGTAACCACAACACGCACGGCGCATCATACCCTAGGAAATCATCGAATATGGCTATTATCTCAACCATCGGCAGAAAGTCCTGGAAGGTCAGGTTCCTTTTCTTGGGAATGTACGCATTCCTGATCGTAGGAGGAGCGACCATGGTCTATCCGTTCCTGCTCATGCTCTCCGGAAGCACAAAGAGCGCAATGGATATCAAGTACTTCGACGCGATCCCAAGATTCCTCTACGACGACCAGTGGATGTGCAGAAAACACCTGGAAGGACTCTTCAACGAGCGGCTGCAAGACCTCAACGTGGCCTACGACCTCGATGAAACCTCCTTTGACAAACTCGAGTGCATAGGACCACATAACCAAAAACTCGCGGATGAATGGGAACTTTTCCTGGAAGAACAGGAAATCCCGACGTTTGCATTCGCATGCGGCTACCTCCACACCCAACTCTCAAAGACAATCAGCTCGGCCCAACGCGACTTCAAGAAAAAGCTCCAGCAAAGGTTTGGTTCCGAAATCAGCGACGTCAACGCAAACCTGGGAATGGAATACGCAGGATGGTACAGCGTCTATATTCAAGTCCCAAGTTTGCTGATGAGACGGGAAAAACCGCAAGATACACCATTCACGCAATTCCTGTACGAATTCCTCGAAGAACAACCCCTCGGACTCAGATACTACTTCTCACCACAAGGATTCTTCAAAAAACAATTCCTCAAAACACAGTACACGACCGAACTCGAAGCGTATAACGAAAAACACGAAACAAACTACAAGTCCTGGGACGAGATAACACTGCATAGAAAATATCCAACTGACGCCACTCAACTCGAAAAGGACGACTGGGAAAAATTCGTCCGCTCGACTGTCGCCAGCCAATGGGTCAGGGTTGACGCCACTGCCCTGCAGCAGTACCATGCGATGCTCGAGGCGAAGTACGTTGACGTCAAGACGCTTAATGCCCGATACGGAAAGAACTACAAGTCATTCCAAGAAGTACCCGTCTATGTGGGCAGCATTGACGAGGCACGCCAACGGACCGAAGGGCAATTCAAAACCATCGCCGACTTCAATGCGAAATTCAAGACTTCCTACGCGTCCTTCGACGAGCTGCCGCTGGACGAAAACGTCCCCAATTCAGGATTGGTATCATCGGACTGGGACGCTTTCCTGACCGGATACAAGGATCCAATCACGCAAAAGTTCTTCGCCGCCCCCATAGAAAGCCTGGAAATGTACAGCGTCGAATTCAATTTCCAGGACTGGCTGGTCAACAAACACGGCGATATTGCCAAGGCAAACGCGGCGCTGGGTACTAATTGGTCGGACATCAAGGACATTAAAATGCCCCAGCGTGACCTTCATATGTCCTACTTCAACGACAATATCAACTCCTTGAGATGGGAGTTCGTCACGAGAAACTACAGGGCGGTCGCCGAATACATGCTCTTCCACGGAAGGGGAATCGTCAATACGGTCTGGTACTGCTTCCTGGCGATCGTCACCGCACTGCTGGTCAACCCCCTCGCCGCCTATGCGATGAGCCGTTACAGGATGCCGTCCTCCTACAAGATCCTGCTCTTCCTGATGTGCACGATGGCATTCCCGCCGATGGTCACGGCAATCCCAAGCTTCATCATGCTGCGCCAATTCAACCTGCTCAATACCTTCTATGCGCTGATCTTGCCAGGCATGGCAAATGGCTACTCGATATTCCTGCTCAAGGGATTCTTCGATTCGCTGCCGCAGGAACTCTATGAAAGCGCACAGCTTGACGGAGCCAACGAATGGGTCCTCTTCTGGCAAATCACCATGGGACTCTCAAAGCCGATCCTCGCAGTAATCGCGCTGAACGCATTTACTGCAGCCTACTCGAACTTCATGTTCGCATTCGTCGTCTGCCAGGATAGAGACATGTGGACGCTGATGGTCTGGCTGTATGAACTCCAACAGCAAAGCGGACAAGCGGTGATGTACGCATCGCTCGTCGTCGCGGCGATCCCGACGTTCCTCATTTTCCTGTTTTGCCAGAACATCATCATGCGCGGTATCGTCGTCCCATCCGAAAAATAACGATTCGTCAGGTACGCAAAATGCCTTGGAAACAACTCTTAGCCTTATGCTTCGCACTCGCCGCAACCACATTCGCCCAACAACGCGCCATGTGGCATCACGCATCGTCTCCCTATCGCGCCATATTTGAAATCCAAATGCCGGGCAACCACCCAAAGGCCGGCGTGCTGCTCCAAGTACCAACCTCAGGTCTTGGAAGCGATGAAGGCGACGACGTATTCTGCTTTGACGACCGCGGCAAGCAGCTGTCGAGAATGTCGATCGGAGCAGGTCTCAACAACCAAGCGATAGTCATTGCGGAACCAACAAAAGATTCAAAACGAATCTACGCATACTTTGGCTCAAAGTCACCGGCGCCGTCCGCAAACATGCTCCAGCCGCTAATCTGCGAAGTCAGAACCCTCCCGGAAGGTGAAGCCAAAAACTGGACGGAACTGGAACAGCTGCTCAAAAAATCAAAGTCAATCGCAAAAATCCCCGTCACCAAAATCTCCGAGGTCTCAAACCTCGCCGACTCAAGAGAACGCTTCGCGATGATCTACACGGGATTGCACCACAGCAAGCAACCACGAAAAGTCTGGCTCTTTATCGCAACCGACGACTGCGGATACCTTTTCGTAAACGGAAAAACAATCATTGAAAGAAACGGAGTCAACTCAGTCTGGAACTCCCTCAGGGGCGAAAACCGGAAGGAAGTCGACTTCCAGCCTGGCATCCACGAAATCAAGCTCGTCGCCGCCAACTTCGAAAAGGATTTTGCCGTTGCCTTGGGGCAAGCCCATGTACAAGGAAACAAGGTCGTCAAGACCTCATTCTTCGAAGGCGCCGAATTCATCCTATCGGGGAAAACTTCCTTGACCCTCGTCGAAGGCAAGGGCAAAACCTCGCCTGTCCCCGCATTCTGGTACAAACATGTATCCTATATGGCTATGGGCAACGACTTCCTTAACGAAATCGAATGCGGCACGTACAGCGAGCAGGAAGCGGATTGGACCTTCGGTGACGGAGTCGTCCTCAAGGGCGCAAAAATCAACCGTGTCGTCTGCGGGCTGGATACGCTGTCTGTCAAAGCGACAATCAAGCGGGCGACAGCAAGTGGACAGATCAGCTTCCCGGCAGCAGCACCCGCCAAGACACTTAACATCAACAATCAAACGGACTACGAGTATTACGGCGGACTGCTGATCAACCAAGGCATCAAGGATGTCGACGACGTCAAGGCGCTTGCCTTGCAACTCAGGTACTTCGCCAGGAAAGACTGCCATCCATCGCAAATCCCCGTTGCAAAAGCAATTCTCGCAGCCAAGCGTACCACGAACGAACTCAGGGACGAAGCCCTGATCTGCCTTGCCAGAAGCGCATCGGTCTCCGAACCCAAGCTTGCAGAAGAAGCTTTTGACAGGCTGCTCAGGGGAGCCGGCAACAAGGAAGCGAGAATCGCATACCTGGGAGAGGCAATCGAATTCGCAGTGTTCTGCTTACGGGATTATCAATTGGCAGAAAAATGGCTGAGGCAACATGGACGCACGCTGAAAAAAGGCTCCAAGACACTCGCCAACTTCAACATGGACATCGCACTCCAATCCGGAAACATCAAGGAGGCGGCAGGGTATTTTACCGAACTCCTCGAAGGAAAACGACTGGGCGAAACACAACGCGAAGCCGCCGTGAGAGGAAAATCCCTCCAGCAGGAAGCGCTCCTGGCCTTGAACGTAGGACGAATCATCGAAGCACACGAAAAGCTCTCCCAATGGGCAATCGAAGCGCCGATGGACCGAGGCAACGGAAGCTTCAGCCTCACCAGGGCAAAGTACTTCCGAAAACGCGGCTGGCTCGACGGAGCACTCGGCGAACTCGACGGCGCCATCCTCGCAGACCCACTGCTCCCAAACCTGCCGGACGTGGAATTCGAAAAGGCGAAAATCTACGAACAGGCAGGAAACAAGGAAAAGGCAAAGGAACTTTACAAGAAAATCGCTGTTGAATATCCAAACCATCCCGCCGCAGAAGAAGCTTCAACAAAACGATGGTGAGGAGTCGTTCAAAAATTAAGGCAACAGTTCCGGAATTGTTTTGAGCTGTTTTTCCCCCTGTCCTGGAAAGAGCGTATGCGCATACGCGACTGACAGGACAGGAGAAAGGCGGCCAAAAGAAACCGGAAATGGTAACTTAATTTTTTAACGGCTCCTAATCAATCATCAACTCAAGGGAACTTATTATGCGCTACGCTAAAATCGCTTTCGCTTGCATCGTCGCTTCATGCATGACCCTACTTGCCGGAGGCAGCGTCGTACCGGTCGGAACCTACCTCTACGCCAACCTTGACAAGGTCAAGGACGCACCAGGAGCGCTGGAAATCCATTTCAATACAAAGGGACCAAAGCGACTCGTCATCGCCTATGGACAAAAATACAGGAAAATGAGGAAGGACAGGGACGGAACAACGGAAGAACAAAGGGAAAACTACAAGCCGAGACTCGCCAAGCTCGCCAATGACGGGCAAATCGCAAGGTTCGACAAGCTCCCGCCAGACTACTATGATATCATTGTCGTCGATGATTCAACCATGACAATCCATGAAGGAATCTCACTGCATCACGAATACGAACAAGAAACAGAACCGGATAAGGATACCATAGCCAAATACCAGGAGGAAATCCGGAAAAGCCTCGGACTCAGAACAGACCGAATCGGTGGATGGGAAGGATTCTTCGACAACAAGCAAATCGAGCGAATCGAAATCGCCGACGTCCAATCAGGCGTCCTGATGCAGCAAATGCGACTCGGAACAGCCCTTGCCGAAAGCGGCGAAGTCCTCAAGGGATGCATCCATAGCATTGACGTCGTATGGGTCGAACGAACCAGAACCGAAAACAACGACTGGCAGGTCATCAATCGTCAGCAACTTTACCGCGACGAAATCCCCGCCCGAACCTTCTTCAAGCACATCCAACTCCCGGAAATGACCGGCATCCGAGTCGGACGATCACTGAAAAAACTCAACATCAACCTCCCGGAAAAATAAGCCTCCACGCTTGGGATGTTCAGAAGGTACACTTTGCGCCGTAGGCGCCTAAACATGCTTAACCTCTGGCTTTAGCTGGGGTGTGATGCCCCAAAAAACTGGGGCACCCCGTCCGCCCCCGTCCGACCCCGTCCGACCCCGTCCGACCCCGTCCGACCCCGTCCGACCCCGTCCGACCCCGTCCGACCCCGTCCGACCCCGTCCGACCCCGTCCGCCCCCGTCCGACCCCGTCCGACCCCGTCCGACCCCGTCCGACCCCGTCCGACCCCGTCCGACCCCGTCCGACCTGTCCGACTGGGAATGCACCAATTTCAACCGATTGACGGGTACATCGCTCAGGCAGTCCCACCCAGGGCGCTCCTACCCGAGCGACAGATCAATTTCCATCACCGACTTGGGAACTTCCGATAGTTGCTCAAATCGACGGGCTTTCCGACGACCGTCCAGGCTTGCGGCTTGACTTCTCCAGGGAGCTTCCAGGCATCGTATCCAGCTTCCACCAGTTCGGCCAATCCCGCCATCACACGGACCTGATTGCCTGGAACACCTTTCTTGTAGGTCCAGTTTGCGGGGAAGTCAACAATATCGTCCACCGATTCCTGTGCGCCATTCATGCACAGGCAATGCGGCAACGCGGCCTCCACGCCGCACACGATGGCAGACGCATCGCCTTGCGCACCACGGATTGCGGCATGAAGTTTCCGATGCACCGATTGCTCGGGACTGCCGTATTCAATCACTTCGCCGGATTTCGTTTCAGCCCAGAATCTGCTTGGCTTGACCATATAGCGTACAGTCGCATCATCGAACTCGAACACGAATTCGGGACCACGGAAACGCGGCACGGCATGGGTCGTGTAGAACAGGATTTCCACGCCGTCGGTGGTCATCACCCTCAGCAGACCGGTATCGTAGTTGGTGATGGGATTCGCACGGTACAATTCAGCCTGGACGCTGGCAGGTGTCGCAGATCGATCGACCGCAGGACCAATGACGTACAACATGTTGTGGAGATAGTGCGCAGTCGCATTGTTCACCGGGCTGTCAAGGATCCATTCGCCCGAGGCGCTCTTCAGGCAACCAGCCCAATTGTTCCGACCATAGTACGCATCGTTTCGAGGCCACAAGGCCAAGGTCTTCATTCGACGAGGCGCGCCAAACTTTCCCGACAAAATGTCGGCCTTCAACGCTTGCATCTGCGGGCTGTACGACCATTGGTAGCCGATCGCCAGAAACGCACCGTTGCTCTTGTCGCGCGCTTCCTGCATGGCATAGGCCTGCTGGACAACGGCGCTGATCGGCTTTTCGCACAGCACACTCGTGCCGTGGGACAAGGCTTCGCAAGACTGGGTGCAATGGAACTCGATCGGTGACGAAATAATCGCCAAATCAGCTTTGTTTTCGGCGTAGAAAGACGCCAAGTTGTCGTAGAACCCCATCCCAAGCGCCTTCAAATCCTTGAACTTCGGAGCCTTTTCCGCCAGGGGATCAACAACGCCAACGATTTCCCAGGGACGCTCGCCTTCCCACTTCATCAAGGCGTCAGCGTATTGACCGCCATAACCACCAATCCCGACCAGAACGATCCGAACCTTCATCAAATTGCCTCCTGCTATTCAATAACGATTGACTGGCGACGACAACACCAGCACATATAAGAAATGCTCACAAAGTACGATGCGGGCAAGCGACAGCGCGCGCCCACAAACACATCCAGCAACGTGGTCTTCCCGCCAAACCCCATCCCGCCAATGCCAAGGCTATTGGCTTCCTCCAGCAAGCGAACCTCCAACTCCGCCAATGCCGGCTCAGGACTGCGCTCGCCAATCTTCCGAAGCAATTGACGCTTGCTCTCCTCGTACCCCGTCGCCCGATCGCCACCGATCGCCACGCCCAAAATCCCAGGCGCACAGCCTTGACCCTGGGCGCGAAGAACTGCCGAAAGCACGCAACGGCGCACCCCCTCCAGGTTCCTGCCTGCGTCCAGCGAACTGTCAGGCAGGCTGAACTGGATGCCCATATTCTCGCTTCCGCCCCCCTTGAGCATCAGGGTCACCTTCGTCCCCCTTGCGTTCTCCGACTCGTGCCAATGAACGACAGGACTCCCGTTCCCAAGGTTGTTCCCCGTATTCCGACCGCTCAAGGTCTCAACGCAATTCTGACGCAAAACCCCGAGGCGAGTAGCTTCGCTTACTGCCCACTCGGCAGCTGATTGAAACGGTTTTCGACGAAAGCCCTCGGCGGCTTCGACGAAGAACATCAGGGTTCCGGTATCCTGACAAATCGGAAGGCGACGCTCACGTGCAAGAGCTACATTGGCAAGCATCGTCTCGAAGGCTGTTCGCTCGCCACTGTCCAACTCAGCCTTGTCGCGACCTCGAACCAAGGCGTCCTCGACGTCAACCGGCAAGTCAACGCTGGTACGAATCACAAGGTCGAGCAACAGGTGTCGCAATTCCTCATTGTCCAAGGCCATCTCAAAGCGCCTCGCAAGCCACAGCCCCGCCATTGGTCAACGACTTCCGGGCAGCTTCCATCATCGCCAGCCCCTCAAAGGTCTGCTCCATGCTAACAGGAGCGTCCCCGCCAAGGAAAAACTCGCGGACACGCAATAGCAAATCGTAGTACAAACGGCTGGAATCGACCTGGAAAGGAACAACACGCCCCTTCGTCTGCATCCGACCGCCATAAGCCCACAAGCCACGGATCGACTCGATCAAGCCACGACGCCCATCAGCGTACTCAACGCTCGTCACAATGCTAACGCCATTGTCAAGCGAATGCACGCGCTGCGCACCGCATCCCATCAACGCCTGAAGCATCTCGAAGCTGTGGACACCGTACCAAATCAACGAATCGCCGGCAGGCGCCTCGCCCATCGCACCATAGCACGTCCCTATGATGATCGGATCCTCGCCCAAGCTTGCTTTCGCATTCAGCAATGCAGGCGAAAACGGCAAGCTCGAACCAGACCACACACGAACCTTGTGCTCACGAGCCAATTTCAGAATCTCGCGCCCTTCTTTGACATTGGACGCCAAGGGCTTGTCCAAAAACACAGGCTTGCCCAAGCCGCTGACGCGACGGAAGTATTCCAGATGGTACGACGGATCGTTGATCTCAAGCATGATTGCATCGCAATCCGCGACTGCCTCGTCAAAATCCTCGGTCACCTTGACGCCCCACCCTTCAAGCTGGGCCTGTCGTGAATCCAAGCCCGATTTTCCTTGGAACGGCGTCTCGAAACGCAAGCAGGTCACCGCTCGCATCCCGGATACCTTCATGTCCTCAGGACAAGCCGGATCGTTCATCAACTTTGGCATCGCCACGCTATGACTCGTGTCAAGACCGATTATCGCCACCTTCAGTTCCGATTTCATCACCTTTGCCTCCATTAACGTTTACTTCAACACCCGCTTGCCCCGCCGATGACGCAGCGCTAAGCCGGGACATATGCTCAGCCCATTCAACGGGCAACATGTACTTCTTATTGTTGTTGCATTCCTTGCAACAGGGGACCACATTCCCCTTCCTCGTCAAACCGCCACGAATCAAGGGGACGATATGATCCAAAGTCAATTCCCGAGGCGGAACCCGACGCCCGCAATAATGGCATTCGCCACGGGCAATCTCGTTCTTCCACCATTGGGATTTCCTAAGCTCACGCGCCTTCGCCTTCTCGCGACGAACCTGATCATCGTCAACCGTTTCAAAAAATCCATCCAGTTCCAAATGGTCGGAATCGGACAGCAGTTCATCCAGGTTCGGATCATCCATGGGAATCACGTCCTGGATCACTTTGCCCTTGCGCTTCTCAGCATCACGACGCATCAAAAAACGACTCCTACTTATTCCTATTCGCTCCTGTCAGCATGGTTTACGGCGTAGCATCATTGCTAGGGAATACTCTAATTACAGGTGTTCTTATTTCAACTCATTATTCCGAATTTTGACCATGTTTGTCGTACGAAGTTTCCGTCTGGCGAATTCCTCCAGCACAACGCTATCCGAGGGGAAGTTGACCAAGCATCTCCCCAGGTCATCATCTCCGTGAGCAAACACTGTCAGCGGCATCGATATCAAAAAACATTAGTGTTTATTCGTGTCCATTCGTGGTTCCCCCAAACCCACTCAAGACCGAGAGTACAATCCTTGATTTTTGCCTTGGGTGAAATATGGTAATTCACCTTATCCGGTGATTTTCGGCAATGTGAAATTTCCGGTTTAAGGAGCCGTTGTTGGGTCTTGGTCACACAAATCACTTTGGAGCATTCTTATGTTGGAAAAGCCAATCATCGTCGGGCATCGCGGATTTTGCGGCAGTTATCCTGAGAACACCTTGATTTCCTTTCAGAAGGCAATTGAAATCGGCGTAAGCGCCATTGAGTTCGACGTACACCTGACCAAGGACGGCATCCCAGTTGTCAGCCACGACAGCAAGCTCGGACGCTGCTGCGACCATCAAGGCCTGATCTACGACCTGACACTCGAAGAACTCAAGACTTACGACTTCGGCTCCTGGAAAGGAGAGCAATTCACTGGCACAAAAATCCCAACATTGTATGAATTGCTGGATTTCGTCCTGGATCTCAAGCCCGACATCTTCCTGGCTTGCGAAGTCAAGGACTCAAATCCAAAATGCGCCACAATCTGCTACGAGGAACTCAAGAAACGAGGCAAACTGGGCGAATGCTCGTTTATCTGCTTCAATGCTGCGCAACTCCATCATCTCCATAGCTTGAATCAAGATCTCTTCCTGCATGGCTTCAGAGCGTGTGACATGTCAAACTTCACTGAAGGTTCCTATGATATCATGAAACGGATCGGAATCTATATCAGCAAAGTCGTGAAGGAAGAGGTCAAGCAGTTCAATGACATGGGCATCGAAATCGACAGCTGGGGAATCGACAACGCGGAAACCCTGGACAAGGCGCTGGATTGCGGGGTGGTAACGCTGACCTCGAACCACCTGGACGTAACCGTACCCCTGATGAAGCAAAAAGGACTGATGTAATTCCTAGTCCCAGCAGAAACCTGATCGGGAGCCTTGCCTGTAAATCCTGACGCAAGTTCCGTAATCAATACTCGTCTAGGCACGATTTCAAGGCAACCAAAAACCGATCCACGTCTTCCTGCCTAGATGTCGGACCGAAACTGACGCGTATCGCGCCACGGGAGACCGATTCGTCATAGCCCATTGCCGTCAACACATGGCTTGGCTTCCCAGCTTCAGCCGAACATGCGCTGCCGGAACCGACCAGAATCCCGTAGCGGTCGGCCAAGATGCGCTTGACGACCGCGCCTTCATACCCGACCAGCGAAAATGTGGCAATATGCGCCGAACCATCAGTGGGACTGATCCGTATCAAGCCACAATCCGAAAAGGCTTCCAGGCCACGCCACAATCCTTCGTTCAAGTGACGAATCCGAGCTTCCGCTTGAGCCAAGGATTGCGATGCTTCCTCGGCGGCATCGGCAAACAACGATATCCCGACGACGTCCAATGTCCCCGAACGCAAGTCGGATTGCTGCCCGCCTCCGACAATCAACGGACGCAAGGCAACACCCCGGCGAACAACCAACGCACCTACACCTGCAGGTCCACCGATCTTCCGCGACGATAAGCTCAACAGGTCAATCCCGCAAGAACGCCACGGTATCGCTTGACGGCAAAAGCTCTGTGCGCAATCGACAACAAAACAACGGGACTTGCCGCCAACCTGATCGAGACCCTTGCGCAAAGACATCAAATCCGCTATCGCACCAGTCTCGTTGTTTACGTGGCAGACGCAGAGCACCTCGCAGCCATCTGGCAAGGATTCCGACAACTTCCCCGGGGCGAGTTCGACGCAGTTTTCACGGCATCGGCAAGCTTCCAGCATTGCAGGATGGGCGGCTGCGTCCACACAGACCATGCAATTCTGCTCGCCATAGCCGCGTATGCCCAAGTTCAACGCCTCCGTGGCGCCACTTGTCCAAATCACCCGCGCCTCGCCCTCGCGGATCCCCAGCAAGCTCAAAATCCTGCGTTCGGCTTCCAGGACTTTTCGGCGTGCGACCTCTGCTTGGCGCGTCCCGCTATGGGGATTCAGGGAAAATTCCCTCGCGTATTCGGCATATCGCGCCATGATGGTTTCGGAGGGCAATCCCGAGCCTGCGTAGTCCAGGTAGCAATCGTCCATCATTCCACTCCTTTGGCCTGAAATGCGTCCAATAGCGTGGTGCCCAATCGTTCAAGCCCTTCCAGGTACGGAGTCGGCAACGGATCCAACACGCGGACAACTCCCCCGATTTCGGAGGCGACCACCTGCGCCGCCTTGCGATTGAACTGGGGCTGGACGAACACGACACGCACGCCATCAGCACGGGCCTTCCGGATTAACGTTGCCAGATGACGACCGCCAGGCTCCTTGCCCTCGACTTCCACAGCTTGCTGACGAAGCCCGTAGTCGTCAAGAAAATACCCGAATGCAGGATGGAAGACGACGGCTGTACGACCACGCAACGGAGCCAACCGTTGCCTCAGGTCTTCGTGTATGCGCCGCAATTCAAGAACATAGTCCTTGCGGCGACGTTCCAGCCCTGGATGCTCCTCTTTTGGCAACACCTCGCGCAAGGCGTTTTCCACCACTTCCGCGTGAATCGCCATGTTTTCCCAACTGAGCCAAACATGCGGATCCAATCCTTGTTCCTCGTGGCATTCGTGCTCGTCATGATCGTGGTGATGATCGTGGTGATGATCGTGGTGATGATCGTGGTGATGACCGTGGTGATGACCATGAGCACCGCCTTCCATTCGGCGAAAATGCATTCCCTTGCGTCCATCAACGATGTTCACCGTGGGGAAGGCTGCAGCGATCTTGGGAACAAGTGCCGTCTCGAAAGGCAAGCCGATTGTCACGTAGATGGCGCTACGAGCCAATGCGCACAACTCCTTAGGACTAGGCGAAAAGGTCTCCGGGCTAATGCCTGGGGGAACCAAACATGTAACGCGAACACGATCGCCGCCGATACGCTGGACACACTCGACCTGGGGACCGATGCTTACAGTAATCCCGATCGGCTCGCCAGCTCGGCAAAACGAGCTGATCCCAAGCAAGAGGACCAGAACTATGGGCAAAAAAAACTTCTTCACACCTTGGAAGCCTCGGTAGTTGCAGTGGAAAAATTCACCTTTGCCAATCCTGTTGCGAACGTGCTGTAGAAGGTTTTGATTTCCTTTTGGTACGATTCGGGCAGGAGGTTGAGATAGACCTTGGCTTCAACGGATTGGCTTTCCCGGAATGCCTCTTCCACGTGGGCGAGAGTGATCAGCGCTGGACTACGCCCAGGCAGGAAACGTGCTTCACTATACCCTTCCCCATTGACCTCAACAAGCAGTTTGGCACGGCAAAGTGCTTCGACCGAATAGCGCAATTGCTTCAAGGGAATGCTGTTCTTCAAGCCGAACAGGGACGGGGCCCAGCCGTTCTCGCCTTTGTCGAACGACTTGCAAGCCTCATACATGATCAGTTGCCCAAGGAGCATGCAAGCGCCACCTGGCATGGTCTCCGGCAATTTCGAAGTCCTGAACAATTTGTGGTTTTGGATCGCATAGCTCAACTCGCCGCCCAGCAGGATGATGCTCCAATTGGCATACAGCCATGCCAGGAAAAACGGCACGACGGCAAACGTCCCGTAAATCTTGTTGAACTTGGACAGGCCTATTTGGAGAACGATGTACGCCCATTGGACACCAAACCAAAGCAATCCAGCCACGACTCCAGCAACCAAAGCGGGAACCAGCCTGACTTTGGTATGCGGCATGAACATGTAGAAGAACGCAAACATAAGCAGGATCAAAATGCAGCTGCTCAGTCGAATCAAGAAAAACATCAGACCTGCAACCGTTCCTGCGTAATCCTGGAAAAAGCCAATGACCCGTTCGCTCAGCAGCAGCGTGTTCATGCTCGTCACGACCACAAAGACCAATGGCGCCAAGATCAACACGATCAGATACTCGGAAAACTTCCGTAAGAGGCTCCGAGGTACCGTCACCCCCCAAATGATGTTGAAGCAAGTCTCCAGCTTCGCTATCGAAGTCACCACGCTGATAAGCAACATCAAGGAACCAACCAACCCCAAGGCGGCGAAATTCGTGTGCTCGACATAGGTAAACAAGCCAATCAAGGCCTTCTGAACGGCCTCCGGAACCTTGTGGGCAAAACCCTCAGGCTCGGACACGACCTTGCCCTCCTCGTCAACCACAGGCATCAGAATCTTGAACTCGAACGAGTCGCCCTCGACATTCGGAGCCACCAGCTCGACTTTCTGCATCCCAATCTTGTCCAAGACCAAGCGCTGCATGCCCATGCCTTTCGTGAATGAAAACATGATGGCCAGCATCGGAACAAGGGAAACCAAGGTGATATACGTCAATGCAGATGCATGAAGACCGCATTTGTCCTGCCTGTAGCTCCGAACAGCAGTCATCCCAATCCGAGAAGTGCGTACATAAAAGCGAGTAAAAAACGAAACGCTCGACAAATCGGTCAGCCACATGTCCTCAAGGAAAAATCCTTTGAGCCGGATAATCAATTTCTTCAAAAACAAGATAACTCTCTTCATACTAATCCCGATTGGTCAATAGTCTAACGATAACAATAGGCAAGCACGAAGTGATCTTCGCCGCAGCTGCCCTTCAACATCCATCATATTGCAAATCACTTGTAAAGCCACTGAAAAAAAGACCTTTTGAATGTAATTCGCCATGGTCAAAGGTCAAGTTTTCGCCACCCGCAAACCGAGAGTCGGTTCGGGCTGTGGAAACCAGTCCAATCCAAAGGCGATGATCACTTCTTATCGGGAACGGCGAACACCTGGACATTCACTTCCGAGCTGCTCTTCGCGGTCAGCGAGAGTTTGTTTTCGCCTGCCTTCAGCTTCAAGGCATTCGCCGCATCAGCCAATTTGAACGTTCGAATTGCTTTTGTGCCATCAGTCCACACGGTTCCATTTCCATTTTCGTCCAGGAGCAGCGCTTCGCCCCGCGCCAGTTTTTCGGGCAAGGCGATCTTCGAACCATTAAGCTCGAGTTCAAGGCCGGTCACGTCCTCTTCGACAACTTTCGGCAGGTTAAGGGCACGCAGATCCGCCAAATGCACGACGCATTCACGATTCAGCGGCAGCTTGTTGAACAGCACAACGAAATATCCAACCTTGCTCCAATCAAAGCCGGACGACGCCTGGGACGTCGGCAACACAAGCCGCTTCCATCCTGACATTTTCACCGGGACGATCCAATCGGCATATCTGCCATTGACGTCCCAGAACTGGATTCTGACATCCTCGCCTTGATTGTCTCCATGCAGCCAAAGGGAAATCACATTGGCCTGTGACAGATCCAGCGGCTTGGCGAAGGTACGTCCCTTGGCGGACCAATTTCCTTCGGCAGTCGCCTTCGCCGCATAGCGCATCGCAGAGCCATGTGTGCGATACTCTTCAGGAGACAAGCTGACGGATTGGGTCACGCCGAGTGACACGACACCTTGTTCCGTGATCGACTTGCCCGCGCCCGAAACGCATTTCTCGTAGGTGTTCCCGGCACCCTCGGCAAAGCCGTCCAAGGACTGGAAATCATCGACGCTCAACTCGAATTGAGGCTTTGCGGCTATGTCAAACCTAGGATCGCCAGCCAGGCTTCGAATGAACACCGCCGCCTCGCGTTCCTTGCCGTCCAGCCAAGGTACCTGGCTAGTCCAGGAGACTTGAGTGCCGCCAAAGACGTCCACGTCACGTGGCGAATCAAAGGGAACCAACTGCGAAAGACCATTCATCACACGCAAGGCACCACGATCGCCACGACGGCATCGCAATTGATCGGAAGGCAACTCGAACGCAGACTGCAATTCGATCTCGTGGACAATGTCGCCCTCCGTGAAAACAGTCAAATCGACACGGTTCGACAATCCGGTGCCTCGACGGCTCGAAAACGCGACGCGGTAGTCGCCCTGGGGAAGCTCCAGCACACCCTCGGTGCGTCCCGTCGCCAATACGCCGCCGTTCGCCTCGTACAACACATACCGTCCTTCGGGAGAAATTTCCACATAGTCGTCCGGTCGCATCCTGACTGGCACCATGCAGGATGTTTCGCCAACGGCGAGACGCGGATTTTCAACGGGATAGGGCTGTTCTGCCAACGCCACTAGGCGACCGATCTTCACCACGCCCTCAGATTGGGCAGGAAGCCCGTTCAAGTACAACTTCACGGCAGTGACTTGATGATATGGGTACCTGCGATACATCGGGGCAGTCATCCCGTAGGGCCATGAATAATGGTAGAACCGCTCCGTCTCAGGACGATCCAGCACAAACCTGCGCCAACCGGTGAACGACAGGTCGATGTAGTGCTCGCGAACGGATCCTGCGCTTTCCGTGCTTCCAAGCTGGACATTCATGATTCCGCCGCGACCATCGGAATGAACCCATAGCCCCAAGTGGCGATGGCCAACCAAATTCAACGCCGGAGACAGGGGCTTCGACGCGCACAGCCAGGATGACTTGCCCGTTCCCTCGTTCTTACTGCGGATTTCCAGGATTGCCGACCCGTCGGGCGCCGTCCCTTCCCCACGAACCAGCTCCATCTTCAGCGCACCGCTTGCGGTGCTCACCTCGGGAAATTCCGTTCCCTTTTCAAAATCAGCCAGGGTTATGGATTGTGTGTCGCCCTTCTCTTCCACGAAGCTCATTGCCCTGAGTCGTACCAGCGGGCGTTGCTTGCCAAAGGGATTGGACAGTTGAATCTCAGACGTGTCCTTGTCGCCTTCACGAAGCACTGCATGCTGGGTCTTGTGATTCGGACGCAATTGCCAACGCTTTCCGCCACTGCCTTCAACCAAGTCCAGCGTATGACGAACGTTGGGCTGCCACATCGTATTGCGGATCGACTCGGGAACGCTGCCCTCGCGCTTCAGCTGATCCGTCAACTTAATGATCGAAAGCATCTCGGGCTTCCGCTTGTTCGTGTAATAACTCCCGTAAGGGGCATGGAACGAAAACGGGGAATTCCCCGCGACCGCCTTCAGGCAAATCAGCATCAACTCGTCAGGAGTCACGGCGCAAACGGACGGCGAATGGGCGTGGGCGGCAAACCACCCCGTGTCGCCGACCAGAAAGTTCCTCCCGTTGTTTATCGGATTCGTACCCTTGTAGCGCAACGAAAATTCGTCTCGCCCATGGGTAATGGGATCGTAATTCGGCGCTCCGCGCGTAATGGCATGCCAGGACAAGTTGGTATATAGGTTGTTGCCGCCCAGGAAGATCGGCTTCCTCAGACGCTTCTGGAACGCCAAGGCGAACTTGCCCACGTTCCGCCAGCCAGGCGGATTCTTGGACCATTCCTCGCCACCGTCGAAATACGCCATGTCAGCGCCGGTTTCATTGAACACGTAGGCGAGATTATCGACGATCTCCTCGAACATCGTGCTCTCGATGTCAGGAGTGTATATGGTATGTCCCCAAATGGGAAAGCAATTGACCAGGACACCGACGGTAGCGCCCTTGGGATGCGCCTTTTGCAATGTTCCATGAAGCCCTCGCTCGCAACCCGTCAAGCGGTTGCCGTCCTTCCCAGAATACCTCACGACCTCGCCGGCAAGGTTCAAGTCGCCTTGTTCAGGCCATGTCGACAAGTCGCCGGCAACGACAAGTTCCTTGGCGTCGGAAGCCATGTCCTGCTCGAGCACACTCTTGTGGCTTTGCAGCAACCGGCTGTCAGCCTTGGGCGACACGTAGGGATCACGCTTGCCGAGACGACCTCCCCAGCCCACCATCCCCTGCATCGCGTGCAAGCCGACCTGAAGCCCCGCATCGTGGATCTTCTTGCAGACTCGCTTCAGGCTTTCCATGCCATCCGGATACAGACCCCGATTAGGAGCATACGTCGGAGTCGATTCCCACCATCCATCCGATATTTCGATGCAGCCAAATCCGCCACGGGCAAACTCAATCACCTCGTCAACATTCGCCTCAGTTACCCCGAAGGCCATCATGTACGAGGCAAAGCGTCCGGGATGGCGACGCAGCCACACCCCGTCGCGGACAGGATGGAACAAGTCCTGTTCGATCTCGACGATCTCGATGGTATCAAGCAGCGACTCGCAGGGAACGATCGCCAGCGCCACCTTCGCGCCGGGCATCCCGAATTCCCTATATGCCCTCGCCGTCAAGCCCAGCTCCTTGGACATGGAACTCGACGCGTGCGTCTTGTCGTTGCAGGACAGCAACACAGCCGAAACGCCATCGCCCGAAGCCGTGTTCAGCAAGCTGCCGTAATTTGAAGGCAGCCCCAGGTTCATCTTCAGGAAACTGATCTCGCTGACATCCGGACCACGAACATCCGTCACCAGGAACGTAAAGTACGAGTCATAGCACCTGAACGCGACGTCCATCGAATAGCCTGGTTCCGCAAAGACGCAAGTCAGGCGGTCGCCAACACCGCGTTCCAGGCCGACCAAGGGCAGCCAACCGCGATCGCCGGCCTTCATCCTGAAAAACAAACAACCCGAACCCAGAATCGACTTCCCGCCAGGAAGCTTCGAAGCCGCCTCGACCAACTCGCCCTTGGACGACAACACCAAGCGGCAATGACGATTCTCAATCACGATCGGATCGGACTTTGCAAAGGCCGGGGTCTCGACCATCTCCACGCGCAAGTCGTCAACCTCGAACGTATCGCCTTCTTTACCCAAAACGCAGGCAAACAAAGATACGTTGCCGGCTTCAGACGGCTCAGCCATGAACCAAAAGGACACATTGCGCCAGTCTAAGCTTGGCGACGACAAGACGAAGTCATGCTTCACAACCACTTCCCCGCTCGGCGAATAGCGGTAGAATCCTATCGCCCCCTTCGTGCCCTTCACCTTTGCCGATACCTTGTACCACTGGTAGTTCTTGAACCATGGAGCGGGCTGGTAGATGTGTCCGGAGCGTTTCAAGTCGTTGTTCGTCAGCTTCAAATGATATCCGCCTCCTTCCGAGGGCATCATTTCCAGCTTGCCGGTAAGATTGGGATTCAGGACCCACCCCTTTGGCTTCACCGTAGGCGTACCGGATACCTCCCATACGCCATAGCCAAGATCGTCGCTTGCGCGAGCGCCGCATGGCTCAACCTGGTTGAAATCGCCGTTGACAACAAATTGAGCCGAGGCAACCGCAGACACCGCCAATACGCAACATAAGATCGCTCTCATCGGTAAGTTCTCCTGTTTATCAGTCATTATCTCTTTCTTTGCCGCAACATACACCGAGTAATCCCAGCTGAGAATGTAAGTGTTATTCAAGTGAAGTCCACTTTTGGTCATATTATTTTGCTTTGCACGCTTTTTGCGTTGCATCCTGTATTTTCCCTTTGGATTTATTTCGGCTCAGCATTATGGTATGTTTTTCGCCTTTTTGAAATTTAAGGTGTCCTTGAATGACCAGAGAATAACAGGATTTCAGCCAGCAATGAAGCAAGACGGCAACCTCTCTTTCCCGTTGGGAATCCGCATGAACTTCAGAAATGGAGTGCATATCGATTTTCCTGCTGATAGGCGCGAATTGCACCTGAGGATCACATCCCTCGGAAATGGACAGTCCATCGTGGATGAAACGCTCAAGAGGCAGGATAATCGACCCATTTCATTCAGCTCCAGGCAAACGTACAGGATCCCCTGGGAAGTCGAAGTCAGGCAAAAGGGACAACGAGTTTTTCTCTATCGCATGGATTTGACTGGCAAGGACGTCTGCGTCAATCTCCTTCCCGGCGCCTTGGGCGATCAAATCGCCTGGCTGCAGGCCGCATTGACCCTTAAGCGCGAAACCAACTGCAGGCTCCATATCCTCCTCAAACCCGAGTATGCACAGCTCTTCGAATCAGCATACCCGGAGGTCACATTCGTAACAATGGAAACCTTCCGTCCCGAAGACTACTACGCCATCTATCCAGTCGGAGTCTGGGGATACGGAAATTTCGACAATAATCCTACTGATTTCCAGAAGGACAACCTGATCGTACATGCATGCAACATCCTCGGCGTACCAATCAACCAAGAACCGCCAAAATTGGCGGAGCCAACCAAGGACTGCAAGGCGGAATTCGGATCCTACGTCTGCATCGCAACCAGGGCTTCCAGGAAAATGAAGCAATGGAACCACCTTGGAGCCTGGGAAAAAATCGTCGATTACCTCAAGGGACTCGGCTATCGTGTCTTCTGCCTTGACGCTGACGCGGACGCCATGCCGCCAAACGCCGAGAATGCGACGGGACTCCTGCCTCTGCGCGAACGAATCGACCTGCTTAGCGGAGCTGAATTCTTCATCGGCGGCACCTCGGGGCTGTCATGGATCGCATGGGCCTGCAAGATTCCCGTGGTCTTGATCTCAGGATGTACGGAAAGCTGGGTCGAATTCATCACGCCATACAGGATCATCGACAGATCGGTTTGCCACGCATGTTTCAATTGGGGCGACATGAGATTCAACGATTTCGACAAGTGCGTCGCCGATAAGGACTACGAATGCACAAAGGCAATAACCCCTGAACGGGTCATGCAGGTCATCGAAAGGATTCCAGCAGTCAAAGATAAGATCAAAACAGATACCAAGGACTTCGAGATCTCAATCCTGCTAGCTACAAACCCAAAAGACAAGAACGCAGCCTGGAACGCAATACAAAATGTCAGGGCGCAAACATATCAAAACTTCGAACTCCTCCTATGCGACGACAACCCGGATTCCAAACTGAAAAAACTAGCGCAGGACGACAACAGGATCAAAATACTCAAGAGAACTGGTCCGCAAATTCATACGCTCCTGAAAAACGCATCAAAACCATACGTCACATGCATGGACACCTCGTATGATCTCAAACAGGATTTCATCCAAAACGCAGCCGAGATTCTCGCCAACTATCCATGCCAAATACTCGAACTCCCATTCAGGGAAATCCTTTCAAATAGACAAAGTATGCTCAATACCAATGCCGACAACGTACGAAACGGCGACAACCTCCTCGAACTCCTTTATGAACCGACTCGAGCAAGCTACAATTGGACGTTGGCGGCGAAAATCTTCCAGACAAGCGTACTCGCAAACGGAATCGATGATGAAACTCAACTAAATGAACGCACACTCCTGGTCAACGCCTTTGCAAATGCTTCTTCATATCGATTCGCAGCTTGCCAAGAACCCGTGCTCGACAAACCGCCGGCAAGCTACAACGAAGAACGACCAAATAACCTGGATGAATTCAAAAAACTCTGCCAGGAAAAGCACGACTTCCTGAATGCAAGCCGTAAGATCCTGCAAAAACACAAGATTTCACAGGAACAACAAGACGAGTTCGCAAGGTTTTTCGCCATTCGCCCCGTCGAGCTGGCACTTGAATCATGCCCGCCAAAAGCCAAGGAAAAGGCAACGGAAATCGCCAGGAAACTGCTGAACCTTTTCCCAAAAAAATGATTTCCTGCGAAGACCTGGCCGACGGCTACTATTTGTTGGTCTTGGATGACAACAGCGAGAAAAGACCACCAGGCTCGTCCTTGAGAAAAGAATTCATGTTCTGTAGCGAGACAGATTTGTCCGACCCGTCCTGAATTATGAATGACCTGTCTGATTAGGGACGCGCCATTTTTAGCCAGTTTACTGTTGCATCGCCTAAAATACGAGACCCCCAGGTACCCGTACTCAGGTTGTCCTGATGTCAACTGCTTTTTTTAGGATAAAACCCTGGCATGATATCAAATGCCAGCGACTTTTTGGGCGATGCCGCGCAGAAACTTGGCGTCTTCCGGTGAAATGCCCTTGGGTGCGAAGGTCAAGTCATCAAGCTTTTGACGGAAGAGAAACGCGTACCAGGTGCAACCTAGGAGATAGTCGCCACGAACATTGGCATGGATGCCGTCATATCTGAGCACACGTTCTCCAGCCTTGTTTTTTCCCCAGTGGTATCCAGTGATCAAGGCGCCGTCGTCCTTGGGAAGTTTGGGATAGACGGGATTCTTGTAGTCGAAATCCGGATCAGGGAAGATATGCTTGACGGGTTGTTCCTGATAGGCAATCCACAATGCATCACCGGCTGGAATCAAGGGGAGCTGATGCTTCTTCGCCAAGGCCTCATAGGCTTCCTTCGACTTGTCAAACATGATTTGAGGCGTCAGTCCTTTGCCTGGCTTGAACCATGGGTGGTCGGGTCGGTATGCCCAGGTCCTATGGATCATGATTCGTGCTTGCGGGGCGAGTTGTCGAATCAAGGCGATCAAGTTGTCCGCATAAGGTTGCCAAAGTTCCGGCTTGAAGGATTGCGAGCTGACCGACTGTATGGTCACTACGTCCCATTTCTCTGCGGTCAGGTAGTCTTTCAGGCTCATTTTCTCCGACTTTACCTTTC
>JAGVUR010000039.1 GCA_019136135.1 Verrucomicrobiota bacterium | reverse complement strand
ACGTGCTTTTTACCAATTTTTGATAGTTCAAGGCATTGAAACTCCCTGCCCCCCCAATCATTCAGGAGACTCCAAAATGAAATCTTCGCTTAAGCCAAACGCCCCCAACAAGACGGACAGCTACATACCGGAACCCAAGCCGGTCACGGGTCCCATCGAGGTCTCCGCATTGTACTACCCGGGAACAGAATGGATGCCGGAATGGGACATGGTCGAGCAAACCTTGCCGCACGTCAAGCCGCTCCTCGGATGGTATGACGAAGGAAATCCCGAAGTGATCGACTGGCAAATCAAGTGGGCAGTCGAGCACGGAATCTCAAGCTTCTGCGTCGATTGGTACTGGAACAAGGGCGTCCAGCGCCTCGACCACTGGGTCAAGGGATTCTACAAGGCGCGATTCAGGAACTACCTCAAGTGGTACATCATGTGGGCAAACCACAACCAACCCGGCGTGCATTCGACTGAAGACCAGACCGAGCTGACCAAGTTCTGGATCGACAACTACTTCAAGACACCTGAATACTACACGATCGATGGAAAGCCGGTCGTTGTGATCTTCCAATCAGACAACCTGGATCGCGACTTCATCGCGGAAGCCGCTCGAAACGGAGAGACGCTCCAGCCGGGTGAAGGACTCAAAAGAGCCTTGGAACTCTCCGACAAAATGGTCAGGGAGGCGGGATTGCCGGGAATCTACTACGTCAACATATTCCATGGCATGAAAATCGACCAGGAACGTCACAAGCGACTCGCAAAAGCCGGATTCAAGGGACAGATGAACTACAGCTTCACATCGGCAGCATACTATCTCGCGGAAGACAAACGGGGCCGTTACGACAGACCCCATTGCTTCAGCTACGACCTCGTACGCCCCGGCATCAAAAAATGGTGGGAATTGACTGCGACGGATCCCGACCTCCCAAGCTGGCCGCACCTCCCAACAGGATGGAACGACCAGCCAAGATCCTTCGAAAAATCGCTGATCATCCATAGCAGAACCCCAGATACATTCCGCCAAATCTGCCAGGATTGCAAGGAGTTCTGCGAGGCAAACGGCATCAAGAGAATCATCATAGCGCCGCTCAACGAATGGCAGGAAGGAAGCTACATCGAACCTAACCTGGAATACGGATTCAAGATGTACGACGCGCTCAGGGACGTGTTCTGCGACAAGCCCGCTGAAGGCTGGCCCGAAAACATCACCCCGGAAGATATCGGCAGGGGCCCCTACGACTATCCAAAGATGGAACACCTGGACAAAACTTCATGGGATTTCACCCATGACTCGCAAGGATGGTACAGAAACCCATACGGAACAGGCTACACCAAGACTATCGACGGCCGCCTCAACTTCTTCCGTACCATGCCCGATAGACCAGCGATCAGAACAAGGATCAAGCCGTTTGACGCCGCGAAATTCAAGTCCTTCAAGATCCGCATGCGCATCACGCCCAACGAGGCAAGGCAACCAACAGGAAACGAGAAGATCACCCTGTTTTGGGGAACTGACCAGCACCCGATCTTTACGCAAAACCTACTCTCGACAAGACACGGAATCACATCGATCCCAGTTAAAATCGACGGCAAATGGCACGAATACACGATCCCATTGGATACATGCGAAAACTGGTTCGGGGACATCAACGAAGTTTGGCTCGACCCGGCAAACCTCAATTTCGCATGGGTCGATATCAAATGGATGAAATTCGAATAGAGACATTCCACGACTTAATCCAGCCACGGCATGCCAACTTCCGATTTGTTCAAGCTTGAAGAAATGCGGATTTAGGTTATATTTTGTTTAGTTCGTAATTTTGAACTTGCGTATATGTTTTGGGGGCGAAATGGTTTCGACTGCCTAGGCAGAACGCGGGTCGCATGCGGAGGATGATCGTTGGCCTCCTTAATCATCGGTCAAAAAAATAACTGCGAACAACGAACTCGCACTCGCTGCTTAAGTACAGCGACGTCACTACCTGGATGCCTGATAAGGGATAGTGGCGCACGCATCAGGCTGGTCATGAAGTCGTGCCGGCGGACCGATTGACGAGATTCAACAGACGGATGCTTCCTCGGACGCGTGTGGACACCACCGACCCCGAGGACTAAGATTGAATCGTGTCCTAAGCATGTAGAAGCCCTCGGGAGGTCTCTGCAGGACCGGGGTTCGACTCCCCGCGCCTCCACCATCGCTCAAAAAGACTCCGAGTCTCTGCCCGGCAGATGCTCGGAGTTTTTTTGTGCCTTTTCGTAGCGGAAACCGCCTCAAAGCAGCGCCCGGAAAGGCCGCGAGAGACAGGACTTCCAGGCCCCGGAAACCCCGCCGAAATCCGGCCGGAAGGCCCGCGTTTCCGCCCAAAGTCTCTGTCAGATTCCTTGTCAGGTTCACGGCTCTACGCAATGCGTTGCAGCCATTTGCGCGACACCGGCTATTTCCGGGGGTGTTCATCGGCGGAGACGCCGCCAGAGACTCACGCTATTGAAGCAAGACCCACTTGAAATTGAAATATGACAATGGGTCTCGAACTTCAAAACAAGCACGAAACCAGCTTCAGCTTTATTTGCAAATAATGTCTTCCGTTGGAATTGGCTGACATCGTGAACTCAGGTTCGGAATGTCAATTCTCCTATCCGTGTTCATCTGATCTGTCATCCTCCTCATTCTCATCGTCGCTTTCGTTCCCGCCACTGACGCCGTAGTCGACTTCTTCGTTGTAGTGTTCGAACTTGCCGCGCTTGTCGCCTTTCACACTGCCTTTCTTGGCCCGGTGCGGAAC
>JAGVUR010000100.1 GCA_019136135.1 Verrucomicrobiota bacterium | reverse complement strand
AACCTGCCCCTGATGATGAGGCCCGCCTTCGTAGCAGACGAGTCCGCCCTGCAAACCAAACTCCTTCGCGAGGGCGATAAGCTTGCGCTTGTTGGCTACAGACGCATCGCTGGACTTGCGGAAATGTTCGTGAATGGCGGCGACAGACGTACAATCCTCGGGTTTCGGCTCGGAAAAGTAGGGCGCTATGCCGAGGGCATAAAGCCATTTGGCGGGATCATGTCCTTCCTGCTTGTAGAACTGGAACATTTCACGGGGTTGGGCATCCGGCGGATTCCAGCCGAACTGCCAACACAAGACGATTCGGACTTGCTTGTTGAGGGCGTCTCGACCAAAGACATCGGCAAAGATATCCGCCATTTGCCTGGTTCTATCCGCATGGCAGATGATATAGCTGCCGTGATACTTGGGGGTATTCTTGGCAATATGGTGGAGGTTGTACTGCGCGGCGGCGAAACCCCAGTTCCAAACTTCGTTTGAGAGTTCGACATAGAGGTTAAGTTTGGGGTCGAGGCGATCACGGAACAGTTCCGCCATTTTTCGGATGTAGTCAGGGGACGCGTGAATCGGGACACAAATCCAGGCGTCTTTCTTTGTTTCGTTGGCGAGTTCCGCTACGAATTCGTAGGCGGCGCCGCGTTTTCCCGTCTGAGAGGCATTGGCAACTTTGGCTCGGTCTTTCCATTCCAGCGGCGTAGCATCATACCAAGGCGGCTTCGGGAAAGTATTCTGTGAATTGGTCGCCATAAAGTCCATAAAGCGGAGGATTCCGAAGGGTTCCAGCACTGCCAGGAATTCATTGGTGAACCGTTTGGCGGGATCGCAACCTGGTCGAATCAACGTCACATTGCGTACGCCGCCCTGGGTTTTCGTGAAGGAGAGCATCAGCTGATTGGCATCAGGCTTGAGACGGACGATGGCAGTGCCATGCCCTTTGTCGTCAATCTGCAGATCCAGGATTTCTCCTTGCCTGTGAAGGATCTCGACATGTGCAGGACCGTCGAAGGCGAGCTTGTAGTCACCACTAATATTTGGACGATCAACCATGACAATGACACCCGCGTCCTCCAATGGCCAGCCATACTCGTCAGTCTTAACCTCGTGAACCCAGGGCTGGCGAGGCTTGCCCCAACTTCGGGAAGTACGCATGGCATCGGAAAAAACGCTTGCGCTTGACCAGTCGGCCAATCCTTCAAGATTGACTCCTAGCCACGAATTCTGTGCGATGAGCGACAATGATAAAAGACCGAGGAGAAGAATGTGACGCATGGTTAAACTCCTGTTTTTTTGGTGGGAAAATCAGATGCCCGAATACAATAGCACAGATAGAAAAATCAACAATGCAATATCTCCAGATTACACTTCCAAATTCCTCCGCCCTGTTCTGAATTATGAATGACCTGTCATACCCCGTCAGACCCAGTCAGACCCAGTCAGACCTGTCAGACCTGTCAGACCCGTCAGACCCGTCAGACCCGTCAGACCTGTCCCAGCCAAAACACCTGAACCCCCGCCAAAAATCTGAATCACAAATTATTCGTGCCCATTCGTGCCCATTCGTGGTTCCCAAGCAAACTCTAGAACCGCAAATATGTTTTTGAGTTGATTTTGCGTTGATTTTATGGTCAACAAACGCATATTATCAATACGATTTGTGATAGTTGTGTTTTCACCCAAAAATTTGGAGGTTTGAACCATGAGATTCTCGGTTACGCTTTTGTCGCTTATCGCCGCATGCAGCCTATCGTTCGGACAAGAGATCAAGTACGAAAGGGTGATGATATTGGGCAACAGCATCACTCATCACGGACCATCCCAGGCAGTCGATTGGGCAGGCAACTGGGGAATGGCAGCATCCTCGATCGACAAGGATTTCGCCCATCTGCTTAAAGACAAGTTCACCGAGGCCAATGGCGGCAAGGCACCTGAAATGATGATTCGAAACGTGGCGACCTTTGAGCGAAACCATGCGACCATGGATATCGCCAAAGATTGGAAGCCTTTCATCGATTTCAAGCCAACCGTGCTAATCCTCGCCATCGGTGAAAATGTCCCCAATCCCCAAACCTCCGAGGCGCAAGAGGCATTCCTCAAGGCGCTGAAGACCGTACTTGACCTGTTCAAGGAAAACGGAAATCCAAAGCTCTTCGTCCGAAGTTCTTTCTGGCCTCATCAAGTCAAGGACAAAATCATGAAGGAAGCCTGCGACTACTACGGAGGTACCTTCGTCAATATCGGCGCCCTGGCGAAAGACGAGAAAAACTACGCACGCAGCGAGCGTGAATATAAACACGCAGGAGTCGCAGGACACCCAGGTGACCAGGGAATGGCGGAAATCGCACGACTTATCTGGGAAGCTGTCGAGAATAATTGACAATCATGCGTACCCTAGCCCTCATCGCACTCTCCCTGGCTTCAATCTCCGCATCCGCACAAGTCCACCTCGGAGGCGGAGGAGGATACCCAAGACTCGTCCAACTCAACGACAAATCCTGGTTGCTGGGGTACGACAACGGGAAAATCCAAGTCAAAAAGTCCCTGGATAAGGGAAAAACCTGGACAAATCCAGTCCTCGCATCGTTCCACGACGATGCTATCTGCGCAAATGTGGATTTCTTCCAACTTCCCGACAATCGCGTCCTTTGCGCTTACCGAGCCATCGGGAAGCATGAAAAAAAACCACTGCTCAGAGGAATCTTCTGCTCAATTTCAGAGGACAACGGAGCGTCCTGGAAACCCTACAACACCATCGTCAGCAACACCGAACCGGACTACGACGCAACTACCGTCAAGCACGCCCTATCGCAAGGCTACAACGTCGGATTCTACGAACCCTTCATGGGCATCATCGACGGCAAGATCACGGTGATGTACGCGGACGACTTCTCGCCGATGATCGAAAATGTCCACGGTAATCCAAGCCTCAACTACAAGTGCCAGCGAATTGTCTCCAAGCAACTAGTTGGCGACAAGTGGATCAATCCAACGATTGTGATGGACGGGGCAACCAGGAAATCCGTTGGCGGCAACGAGCGCCTTTCCAGGGACGGCATGCCGGTTTTCGCAACGAAATCAGACGGAACCACCTTCCTCGTCTTCGAAGGAACCTACAGGGACAACCCAAGCACCGGCAATGTCCGGTTCGAAATCCTTATCGCCTCCTCAAAGGATGGCAAGACCTGGTCAAGCCCCAAGGAACTCTTTGTACCAAGCGGAACAGGAACCAAAGCCAGCGCACCTTTTATCTGCATCGACGGCAACGATAACGCCTACATCTCATTCCAAACCGATGAAGACGCATTCCTGCACAACAAGCAAACCGGCGACAAAGCCTCTTTCTTCAAATGCCTCTTCGCAGGCAATATCCCAACTCCAATCCCCGACAATATCAAGGACCTGGTCTCGCCAGCCCAAAATCCATTTAACCTCAAACCCGGCGAAATCGCACTCTGGAATTGCCTGGCTGATCTCGACAACGAGATCTTCTGCCTTGCGGCAATCCATCATCTCGGATTCCAGCTCATGAAATTCCCTGTTCCGCAAAGACCGTAACTCATGCCGGTCATTACCGCTATCCATAGAAAATCTATCGATTCTAGATAAAGTATAATTTCAGGCTAAGACAACCCAAAAACAAACACTGATTTGAAAGGCGCAACATGAAAAAACGTAAGATTGGGATTTTGGGGGCGACACGCGGAATCAACTTTGCCATGGACGGGCTGTTTGGCCATCCAGAAGCCGAGGTTGCGGTTATCTGCGATTCGAGCAGCAAGCAATTGCAACGGGTTTCGGAAAAACTAAATGAGGCAGGGATTACCGGTATCCGCTACTGTCAGCATGAGTCCGAGCTTTATAGCAGCGACTGCGAATGCGTTGTCATCGCCAATTATGCCAACCGTCATGCGGAAAGCGCAATAGCAGCCCTCGAACAGGGCAAGCATGTTTTGAGCGAGGTTCAGCCTGTTCAAAATCTGGCGGAGGCTGTCCGACTCTGCGAAGCGGTGGAACGCAGTGGAAAAATCTATCATTATGCGGAAAACTGCTGTTTCAGCGAGGCGGCTCTGGAGTGCCGTCGTCAATTCCGCAGTGGCGACTACGGTGTCCTTGTCGAGGCGGATGGAGAGTTTATCAACGACTGTTCCGGGCGTTGGCATCTTTTGACCCGCGGGCAACGCATGCACTGGCGCAATTTTGTGCCGAGCACTTTCTATTGCACCCACGGCCTCGGACCGATTTTTTACACTACAGGCGAACGTGCGGTATCGGTTGCAGGCATGGAAGTTCCCCGCATGCCCTATCTGGCTAAGCGTGGGGCCCGCAGCGGATCGGCATCCTGTTTCAACATGCAGCTTTCAAGCGGTGCGATTGCCAGGATTATCATGGGCAACTACAAGCATCCATACCGATCTGCCTTCAGGCTGATCTGCGAAAAAGGCTCTCTGCTGTATTCTTCCCGAGACAAACTTCAGCTAATCCGTGAAGAGCCTGTCGGTTCAGGAAAATTTGCCAGTTCTGAGATTCAGCCTCGCAGTTCCTACTGGTCTGAACGCTACACGGCATCGCAATCCACCGATATCGCTTACATGCTTGATTTCTTCCTGAATGCGATATCGGGGGATCGCAATGCGATCGCCATGGGAATTGACGTGTATTCGGCACTGGACATGGCCATTCCCGGCTTGCTGGCATACCGCTCAATTTTGAATGGCGGCAACGTCGTCGAAATCCCGGATTTCCGTGATCCTGCTGTCCGCGAACAGTACCGCAACGACATTGCCTGCACCGATCCGGATGTTGCCGGCGACCAGCTGCTGCCATCCTGCTCCACCTGGCAAGGAACCGTGCCCGATGAGGTCTACGAGGAAGAAGCCGCACTCTTCGAAGAAGCGATGAAAACACAATTCAAACTGGGCTTTTATTAAAAAACCAGCAGATCGGGGTTCTGACAATCGGCCAGCCCCGTCGCATTTGACGCCGGGATCGTCTTTTTACTTTCCTGCTTGGTTGGGTTTTAGGACCGCATCGAGTCCAGGGTCGTTTTGCGCTCCGTTCTTGAGCGCGATTTCATACCATTTTCGAGCGTCATCGATCCTAGCCGGTTTTGACGTCGCCATAAGGATTGCCAAGCTAAAAGGCGGTTCCGGATCCTTTGGATTGAGGTCATGGGCCTTGATCAGCTGCTTTTCTGCAGGTTGCGTCCAGCCCAACGTCGCCAGAGCCATCCCGTAGGTTTTCGCCATATCGGCATTCTTCGGGTTCAGCGCCACGGCGCGTGCCATCATCGACACGGCCCAATCGTGCTCGGATTGGCGAATGAGCGCATAGCCCAAGGCGAACAGGGTGTCCGGATCGTCGGGGTCGGCCCTGAACGCCTGTCGCAAGTACTTGATCGTATCCAGGTCATTGCCTTGGTTTGAGGCGATGATTCCCAGTCGTTGCAAGGCGATTGGGTGATCTGGACTCAATTCCAGGACCTTGGCATAATTCCATTGCGCGGCCTCGATCTTGTCTTGTTTTTCGGCATCGATTGCCTGCCTCAGGAATCCTTTCAGGACCGCTTCCTTTTCACGTTCGCGGCGACGGCGTTCCTGAATCATATCCGGACCATCGTTTTTCGCCATTGCCTGCGGTGTGATTCCCGGCAATGCTGTTGGATCTTCAGCAGAAACAGGTTTCTGGTCTGCAAGTGCGATTTCCAGGGCTTTTCGTTTTGCCTGTTCCTGTTTGAGCCTATGTTTGAGTTCCTCGATTTGTTGATTTGCGCCTGCTCCGGTTGTTGTTATTCCTGTTCCTGCATCCGCCTCTTTGAGTTGTGTTTCGAGGACGATAATCTTTTGCATTGCCGCATTGAGTTTCAGGTTTGCGTCTTTCAGTTCTTCGGAGCGTTCTGCGAGTTCCCTGCTCATTCCGTCTGCCGCGGATTGCTTGGCCCGTTGTGTTTTCACATCGTCAGTCACCAAAGCCAATGCTTCTGAGGCTTCGCTTCTTGCCGCCTCGGATTTGGCCAATGAGTTTTTCGATTCTGCGAGTGACGCATCTGCCTCGTCCAATCGTTCTTGGAAGGCGATCAATTTATGTCGCGCCTCTTGTAGTTGCTTCGTCGATTCAGCGTCGCCCGCCAGTGCCTTTCGCGCCAATTCCGCCATGTTGACCAGTGATTCGCGCAGGCGAGTTTCCGTATCGATGGGCAGGCCAAGCTTCTTCAATTCCTCGTCCAGCACCCGATAGACATTATCTACGCGGTTAGCTACCTCGGCGTCGTCCTGTGATTTTACTTCCTGCAACGACTTCATCTCGGCTTCAAGCAACGCCACGCGTGACTGCAGCTTGTCCTTCTCGCGCTGATGCATCAAGGACATTTCAACGGCATCATCCTTCGCGTTCCTGTTTGCCTTGGCTGTCGCCAAAGTCTGATCCAGCACGTTCACCTCAGCCGCAAGGCGATCGATCTGCTTCTTCTGCTGTTCGATCGTACGAAGATTTTCGACGCCTTGCTTCTGCAGTTTCGGCAAGTCCTTCAAGCTGGATTCCTGTTCACGGGTCAAATTCACCTGGGCATCAAGCCGATGTTCCAGATTCGCGATTTGCTTTTGCGACTCTTCGTATTTCCTAGTCACGTCAACCAATTGCTCACGCATCAACTGGTCTTCGCTCTTCCGTGCATCAAGACTATGGCTTCTGCTGGTCATCTGATCCGCAAGCTTGATATTTTGCTCTTCTGCCAAAGCCAGCTTCTTACGTGTGTTCTCAAGCTCGCCCTTGACCGTGACCAATTCCTCGCGACCAAGCAAAATCTGCACGCGATTCTTTTCATCCGCCTCACGCAAAGCCGTCATTTCCTGTTCCAGCTTCGAAACCTGACTTTCTGATTTCGAGCCACCTTTCCTCTTCTTTGACAATGATCGGTTTTTCTCAGTCAACTTTTGAATCTCGCGATCGCGCTCAACAATCACCTTCTCCAACTCGTCATAACGCTTTTGCAAGCCTTCCTGCTTGTTTTGCAACGAATCAAGCTCTTGCTTGCGGGCTGACGACACTTCGCGAACAACCTTCAAGGCAAGATCCAAATCCGTCTTGTCCTGCTGAAGCTTTGTATTTGTGCGCTTTAACAAATCATTCTGCTTCAAGAGATTATCGCTTTCCTTCTGGGTCTTTGACAATTCATCGCTCGTCTCTCGAAGCAAGATCCTCGACTTGTCCAATTGCGCCTTGGCCTCGTCCAATTCCTTTTGGAGTGATGCATTGGCTCTCAGTCTCGCATTGACTGCCTCGGCTTCTTTCAGCTTCAATTCCAAAAGCATGTTCTTTTCCTCGACGACCTTTCGTTCGGCGACCAATGTTTTCAGGCTTGCCTCGGCTCCTGCTGCCTTGGCGGCTTCCGCTCGGGCGCGTGACAAGGCATCGTTGAGGATTCCGACTTTTGAGTTCAGGGCTCTACGCTCTTCCGTCAGTTTTGCGATCGTTTCCACGTGGGCCTGGTTTGCCTCAACCAATTGGTTCTTGGTCATCGATCCCGTCTTGTCCGGAGCGACTTCTGTCAATTCCTTGATTGCCTGCCTGCAGTAGGTGATTCGATAATTGAGCAGTGCGGGATTCCACTGCGGATGTCGTCGTTGCACGGTGATAAAGATATCCAAAGCATCCCGATAGAGCTGTGCGGCTTCCAGCTCATTGTTTTCGGTGCGCGCCTTGTCAGCGGCCTCCATTTTCACATATCCTTTCATCCACATCGAGCGGATGGCGTCATTCGCCCAAATGCATGGAGAGCACAACAAGACAACGGTCAAGACAACCAGCAAGCGATTGAATTTCTTCATCCCGTACTCCTAAAAACCTATTTTAAAACCTCATCCAATGCAGGTTGGCGCGGATGTCCTGCCTCGATTGCTCGGCGGTAGTACTCCTTTGCCTCCTTCAAGTCAATATTCGCCCCCGACGCCTTCACAAGCGCCAAGGCCATCAAACTGTCCTTGTGCCCCTTGTCCAACTCCAATGCCTTCAAAAAGCAACGCTCGGCAAGACCATGGTCGCCCGACGCCAAAAAGATCGTCCCCAAGGCAAAACGAGCGTCGGCCGAACCAGGATTGCACGCGACCGCCATGGACGTCAACGCCAAGGCGCGATCATTCAAATTCTGATCCAAACTCACGCGACCCAACATCACAAGCTGATTCGACTGAGGCTGGATTCGACTGAAATACCGATCCATCAACTCCTTTGACTGAACTAAATCGTCAGCGTTCCAATACCAAAAGGACGCACGCAACGCCGCCAGCATATCGTCCGCATCCTTGTTGTACAGCAGATGCCAGTAACGGGCTGCACTCGCCGCATCCGTATTCTTCTCGGCTTCCAATGCCTGTGCCTGGAGGCGTTCCTTGTTTTCACGGGCGACCTGCCGTTCGCGTTCCGATGACTCGTACCCGCCGATCGATTCTTGCAAACGACCCACGATCTCCTGCAATTGGGCATTCTCGGCCTTCAATGCATCGACCGCCTTCCCCTTCTTCGCCCAAACGTCAGCGTCTGCCAACTGGCTCAACAGCGTCTTCACTTTCTCCTGCTCAACCTTCAATTTCCACGACAGTTCGCGCATTTGCTCTTCCTGAACACGAATCGCCTCCATCATCTCCTGCTTCTCCAACAGCAAATCCGCAATCTCAAGCTTCGCACGCTCATTCTCGGCATCCTGTTTGCGACGGCTCGCCGACTTCAATTGCTCTATCTTCAGCTGGGTCTCCAAACGATCCAGCTCGCTCTTCAACAACGAAACTTGGTCAGTGATGCCAGCACCGGCACGCTTTGAACGCAATGATGCCAACTCCTCGGACAAACGCTCGTTCTTCTCAATCTCAACACGCAACTGACGCTTCAAATCCTCAACACCCAACGTCTCTATCGAACCCTGAGTCCGCAACTGAAGCTCCAAAAGCTTCATTCGGCAATCCGCAAGACGATAGGCGATCATCTGGGGATTCCAGTGGGGATAGTCGCGACGTATCCGATCCAACACGGCAATCGCCTCGCGGTAGGCAGCGGCAGCACTCCCCGGCTGACCGGCAGAACTCAAGGATTCAGCCTGGCTCATCTTCAGATATCCGTCCAACCAAGCCTGGCTGACCTTTGAATCCTTCTCTTCGCCAAAGAGACTGGCGAAAACTAGGCAAACAAGTAAAACTATAATGTGCTTGGATGACTTTTCCATAATAACATTTAACCTAAAAAAAGCAGTTGACACCTTATGATTGTTGTGCCTTTACAAGGCACGGCCTTCGGGTGGTTTTCCCGCCCCAGGCTAAAAGCCTGGGGTTAAGCATAGTTAAACGCTTGCAGCGCAATATATTATGAAAATTTTGCCGACAAATCGGAACTGTCGTCCGTGTCCAGCCCGTGTCCAGCCCGCGTGGATTGCGAACGACTGGCTCGCGCAAAAGACTTTACGCCGTAGGCGCCTCACCATGCTTAACCCCGGGCTTCAGCCCGGGGACAGGATGCCCCCATGCCAAGCGCCTTGTAAAGGCGCAACAGAAGACTGACGCACTTCAATTCACCAGCACAGCGAACGGAACAAATTTTATAATCATTTGATAATCAATCAATTAGGAATAAAATCCAGTTTCAACTGTTTCTTTTAGGTTTAAGGTATCTCACTGTCTGAAATGGCAATAGGGCAAATTAGGATTATATTGTGGAATTCACCACAGATTACGCCATTTCACTAAGGTAATTCAAGAAAGGCGTTTCACAAACTAATGACGCAAAAAGGAGCGACAATGGAACGTTCGGCCATCATTAAGGATTTCGAAGATACAGGTGCCCTGCTCAAAGGGCATTTTCTGCTCAGAAGCGGCTTGCACAGCGACCAGTATTTCCAAGCTGCCTTGCTCCTTCAACACACACTGATCGCCGCCAAGCTTTGCGCCGTCTTGGCGGAACCCTGGCAAGGAAAGGGCATCGAGACGGTAATCAGCCCTGCGGTGGGCGGAATCGTCGTCGGCCAGGAAGTCGGCCGCGCCTTGGGCGTGAATGCCATCTTCGCCGAGAAGGACGACGACTCCAACCTGCTTCTCCGCCGCGGCTTTTCCCTCAAGCCCGGTGAGAAGGTCTTGATTGCCGAGGATGTCGTGACGAAGGGCGGTCGTGTCCAGCAGACGATCGACTTGGTTCGTGAGCATGGCGCCGATCCCATTGGCGTAGCCGTATTGGTTGACAGATCTGCGGGCGACGTCGATTTCGGCATCCCCATGAACTCGCTGTTGAAGCTTTCGCTTCCGACTTATCAGCCCGCTGAATGCCCGATGTGCAAGAACAATATCCCTATTGACAAGCCCGGGTCAAAATAAGACACCACATCAAATTCGCTTACAGATCGAAGACTTATGTTACAATGGATCATGAAAAAGATTTTCGGCAACCGGAATGCCCGGGTGCTGAAAAAAATGCAACCGCTTGTTGATCGCATCAATAGGTTTTATGCCGAATACCAATCCTTGACGGACGAGCAACTCCAGGCAAAAACCGTCGAATTCAAGGAACGTCTCAAGAATGGCGAGACAACGGATGACATTCTCTGCGAGGCATATGCCGTCGTCAAGGACGCTTGCCGTCGCCTGGTCGGTACCCAAGTCGAGGTCACTGGACACATCATCACCTGGGACATGATTCCCTTTGACGTCCAGTTGGTCGGCGCAATCGCGCTCCACCAGAACAACATCGCTGAAATGGCAACCGGTGAAGGCAAAACCCTGGTCGCGATCATGCCGCTATACCTCAATGCCCTTACAGGTCGCAACGTCCAGCTGGTAACCGTCAACGATTACCTCGCAAGACGTGACTCCGACTGGATGGGACATGTGTTCAAATGGCTCGGGCTAACAGTCGGATGCATCCAAAACAGCATGCGTTCCGATGAGCGGCGAGAACAGTACAACTGCGATATCACGTACGGTACCAATAGCGAATTCGGCTTTGACTACCTCCGTGACATGGGCATGGCTTCAAGCAAGGAAGAACTCGTCCAACGAGATTATTTCTTCGCCATCGTTGACGAAATCGACAGCATTCTCATCGACGAGGCCAGGACGCCGCTGATCATCGCCGGTCCCTCGAAAGTCTCGACCCACATGTTTGACAAGCTGAAGCCCTCCGTGGCAGAGCTCTATCGCCGGCAGATGAAGCTGATGGGCGAATGGGTCCAAACCGCAAAGGACATCCTCGCCAAGGAAGACAGGACGCCTGACGATGAAGACGATGCCTACATGCTTCTGGCCAAAGTCCAGCTCGGCATGCCCAAGCACAAGCAACTGATGAGATTGATGGAAGATCCATCGATCAGAAAGGCACTTGACAAGAAAGACCTGGAAATCCATAGCGACAACAATCGCGGACTCCTCCAACGCGTCAAGGATACCATGTACTTCGCCATTGACGAGAAAAGCCACGAGGCCGACCTCTCGGCGAAAGGACGCGAATTCCTCAGGCCAGGAGAACCTGACGCTTTCGTTATCCCAGATCTCCCGACGATTTTCTCCCAAGTCGATGCCGATGAGTCCATCAACGAAAATGAAAAGCTGGAAAAGCGGCGTCAGGCACAAGAGCTGTTCGACCAGAAATCCGAGATCATCCACAATATCTCCCAGCTCCTCAGGGCATACTGCCTCTTTGAGATTGACGTGCACTACGTGGTCCAGGACAACAAGGTCATCATCGTTGACGAATTCACGGGCAGACCCCAGCCTGGAAGACGATTCTCCGAAGGACTACACCAGGCGCTCGAAGCAAAGGAAGACGTGCAAATCGAACGCGAAACACAAACACTTGCTTCGATCACCATCCAAAACTACTTCCGCATGTATGAAAAACTCGCCGGCATGACCGGTACGGCGGAAACGGAAGCAAACGAATTCAAGAGCATCTACAAGCTGGACGTGGTCGTCGTCCCAACAAACAAGCCTTGCCAAAGAATCGATTTCAACGACAGGGTCTACAAGACGCAACGGGAAAAGTACAAGGCGATCATCGATGAAATCGTCGAATGCAACCAAAAAGGCCAGCCGGTACTGGTTGGTACGATTTCCGTTGAAGTTTCCGAATTGCTTTCGAGGATGCTGCAGCGCCAACGGATCATGCATAGCGTCTTGAATGCCAAGCACCACGAAAGCGAAGCGGAAATCGTCGCCCGTGCGGGACAAATGGGTGCGGTGACCATCGCCACCAACATGGCTGGACGTGGTACGGACATCAAGCTTGGTCCCGGAGTCAAGGAAGCCGGCGGTCTCCATGTCATCGGTTCCGAACGCCACGACTCGCGCCGCATTGACCGCCAGCTCCGCGGACGTTGCGCCCGCCAGGGCGACCCGGGATCGTCACGATTCTACATTTCCCTCGAAGACAATCTGATGAGACTCTTCGGATCCGATCGAATCGCCGGAATCATGGAAAAACTCGGTCTCCAGGAAGGCGAGGAACTGGAACATAGCCTCCTGAACAAAACGATCGAAAACGCGCAGAGACGTGTCGAGCAACAGCACTTCGCAATCCGAAAGAGAACCCTGGAATACGACGATGTCGTCAATAAGCAACGAGCCACCATCTACGATCTCAGAAAGCAAATCCTCATGACCGACGACCCCAAGAACCTGGTTCTCGACTACGTCTATACCGCAATCTCAGACCATGCCGAAGCGGCTTTCGCGTCACGTGTCAAACGCGAACCTGTTGACTATAGCGACTTCAAGCACTGGCTGATGAGGACATTCCCGATTCTCTTCCCTGACGAGCTTTTCGACCACCAGTACGATTCGCCTGAAGCCCTCTCCAAGGCGATCATGCAACGGATCGAGCAGGCATTTGCCTTAAAGGGACAGCTGGAAGGCGAGGATGCGATCGCATTTGTCGAACGCTACATCATGCTTCAGGCCATTGACGATCTCTATCAGGATCACCTGTACAACATCGACTCCTTGCGCCAGGGCGTTTCGCTACGCTCCTACGGTCAGCGCGACCCGCTGGTGGAATTCAAATCCGAGGCATACAAGGTCTTCAACGACTTGATGGAGCAAATCAAGAACACGATTTGCCAAAACGTCTTCCGTTTCAGCATCAGGTCTGAAGAGGATTTGCCACCACAACCCAAGCAGCGTGAAATGCAGGAAATCCACCATGGCATGGGGCAATTTGAAAATGACCCCAACCTGAATCTCACTGCCCCGCCACAATCCAACATCACGGTTCGCCGTCAGCAACCCAAGGTAGGACGAAACGATCCCTGTCCTTGCGGCAGCGGCAAAAAGTACAAGCAGTGCTGCGGACGGTAAGGAGCCCTCTTCTCCAAGGGATTTATTGCGCCGGCACCAAGGGTGCCAGAAGCATGTTGGGCGAGGGCAGAAGCACCGCGTCCAGGAATTTGACGGCGGGCTGACCCTTGCCTGGAATCAACTTGAACGTATGCTTGCCCGCCTTGAGGATGTACGGGACATTGACTTGCCCTGAATAGCTATTGGTGCCGAGGAACCGCCAATGCGGCTCGCTGAACGTAGAGCCGTAGTATGTTATTCTGACAGGAGATTCGTCGCCATAAGCCTTGGAGAGGTTTCTTGGTGGATGTCCTTCGAATTGAGCGAAGAGGTAATAATCGTCGTCCTCGGGGACATTGAAGGTCAGGATGGCTGAATTTTCTTCATACTCGATGGTCGCCTTGACGATTCCTTTCCGGTCTTGTTCCAGGAGTTTTTGTTCTTGGGTCGCATCGACGGTGACTGAAACTGGCCTTGACGAACCATCTGGGATTCTCACGAAGACATGTGCGTGATAGACTCTAGCGTGATTGAACTTGGTCCTATCGATCATGACCTTCAAGGCGACTGGTTTTCCCGGGTTTACGATCCCCTGGCTTGGATTCACGACCAGGAACTGGTTTTCCAAGTTAACGTCAATCTTGAATGGAATTGGTTTTTCGAGGAAGGCGTCAGGTACGATTTCAATGGTCTTGGGCGTGTAGTCCGGTCCGAAATCGATCCGTTGGACATTGGTTGTGAATGGGATGATCGGAACGCGCCCATGTTTGGGTTTGGCATCGGGGTGAAATTAGGAATGTTGGTTCCTCTTTTCGTTCCGAACGAGCCTGACTTGAGGGTGAAGTCATCGCTATTTTCAGCGGTAAATTCTGGGATTCCGATGATTGTGTTTTGATCTTGCTTGAATTTCGAGTTTGCGACAAGCTTCAGGTCTTCAGCGGTTTTCTGATTGGATCCCAGGAAATTGAAGTCGCTTTTCGAATGATATACGCTCCACAGCCCGTATGACCAATACGATGCCTTGTTGGCCAACAAGTTGTTGAGGATGATCAGCTTGGCGAGCCCGGGATAGCGCGAGTGATCCCTGCCGTCACTGCCGCCTGCCATCGAAATCCCGCCACCCGTCAAAAGGGTGTTGTTGAAAAGGAAAACCTGCCCTTTGCCCGAATCCGAAAAGTTGTTTTTGACGGTTGCCCCTATGCATCCATAGACGTCACCTAGATTGGTGATTAGGTTTTGGAAGAGGTATGAGGGACCGATCAGGCAGGGAGCCGTCGAAACCCCGCAAAGGAGTTGCTCGGATTTGTTGTAGAAGAATCTGCAGTTGCTTTGCCCGCCATCCAGTTCCATGCCATCATCGTTACCCAATGCCAGGAGATTTCCGTAGATTTCCGCGTCTTGGTACGCCGAGCCTGTATTTTGGCCATTCCCCCATCCCTCGATGGCGTCGTTCCAACGGGTATGGTCTGAGCCGGCGCAATCGTTGAAGCGAATTGTAGCGGCATTGGTTTCGCCGATGTAAATGGCATTCGGTCCTTCAGGATGGGAATGGAACCAACTGCAGGACGTGCCATTGGGATCGTGAATGTAGTTCTTCTCAATTAAGATGTGATCGACCGTATGGATATGGAGACCCGCATCGTTGTTGACACGATGCCCATTGTGGAAAAACTTGCCGGCACGACGACCATCCTGAACGCCAATGCGACCAAACCGGGCAATGTCGCAATTTCGAACAATGACATGCTCGGAGGCAACCACGGATGCCCCGTGCCTGAACCCGCCGCGAATCGTCAATCCGTCCAAAATCACATGGGACAATCCCTCTATACGGACGACCTCATGCGCGTCCTCACTCCCCTGAAGCACAAAACCAGGCTTGCCTACGTACCTGACATACCCACTCGGAGACCCGGATTCCATTGCCACAAATTGACCAGGGAAATTCTCCGGACCGATTTCAATGGTTTTTGCCACGGGGACATTTCCATTGAGCGTACTGAAATCGGCGATTTTCTCGTAGGTCTTCCCATTGTCGTTTACAGTGAGTTTCAGTTGGTACTTTGAATTTTCATCGAGTTTGACGATTGACCCTGCCGCCGCCCTGTCGCCATAAAGGAAAGCCAGCGGGAGTGCCGGCATCCAGTTTGGATCGCCAGCCTTTTTGTAGCTCAGTTCAGTCTTGAGTTTTGATTCATGGTCAGCCACGAGATTGTTGAGGTAAACCGAGCACACGGTATATCCTGGAACGACCTGGAAATCCGGCAATTGCTTTAGTTCTGCGTCCATTTTTCCCTTGATGACCGTCATGCCTGTGAATTCGGCTTTCATGCCCATATGCGACTTGCCAGTTTTTGTTCGCAGGAGAAGCTGGACCCTGTCGGCATCCCTCGTATCGAATTCCACAGACAAGGTTTTGCGCTTGGGGGAATTGCTCTTGGAATTGAGTCGCTCTATTTCCTTGCCCTGCTTGTAAAGCTTGACTTGGATGTATGCCGCCCCAAAGCGCGTGCTGGAAACGTCTGCAAAATATGTGTAGATCGTATTCTTCTCAAAGTCCGGCAGCAGGGTATCGACATCGCTGTCCCAGACATGATCGCCGATGACCTCAACCAAAACGCCTGATGCCAATGGAGCATGGGACACCGCAGCATTAGTCGCATTGCTCCAAACCGAAAATGGAAACTGGTCACCAATGCACAAAACACAACAAAACAACAGAAAACATACCCGAAGTAAACCTGAACGCATCGACAACCTCCGAATTCTATTGGTGTTCGTTCATTGAACCTAAAAAAGCAGTTGGCACTAGCCATTTAGTTCTAATACATTGATATTCAAACAATTGCAAAATTCATGCAATGATATGCAACTTCATTATTTGTTGCAGACACCAGCCCCAACTGGGTGCGACATAGTTGCATTCAATGCCGGATGTACCTTTCATCGTAGCCTGCACCAGTTTCGGGGCGTTGCCAAATCATTGGTGTTTATTCGTGTCCATTCGTGGTTCCCCTAAAAATGCCATCATCATTGGAATCATGCCGTCAGCTGCATTTTTTAGGTTTATCGACGTCAAGGAATGAATATCAATCTTGATTATCCATTAAAAAGTGTAATTCTTACGTATTTCTCCATCCTCGCCAAATATCAACAACACATCTTTTCCATGAAATGGGAACCAAGCTTCTATTGATTTATCGATATTTTCAAATTTCACTACATCGTTAAGATTCTTTTCGAAAGGAAGAGTAATACAAAGGCTTGTGATTTTCTTGGTGTCTGATTCAAAGAAAAAGCGAATTGCTGTACGTCTCTTCTTTTGGTCATCTCCAAACCAAAAGGAAATTTCATCTTCTTTTTCATTATTCCAAGCATAATGATGAGATTGCACAATCTTTTTGCAGTTTGGTAAATTTGGGGTTATGTCCAAGACATCATTATAATTTACTGAGCCTAGGTTCAATTTTTTCCCCATTACATAAAAATTAATATTGTCTAGAATGCCACTTTTTATTTCAGTATAATCGATATCTAAATAGTCGTATACATGATAACGCGATGAAGCACTTGTTGGAATGAAAAAAAATCCAAATCCCCATGGTATTCTACCCCAGATTCTAATACCGTAATTAAAATTACGGTTGTCATATAGAATCTTGTCATTTAAAACGCACGAACAGAGTAAGAGCGATGCGAAAATAAGAATTAGAACCTTAAAGGCATTTTTCATTTTTAAGCAAAATAAATGCAATGGGGGAGTCCGGCCAGAAAATTTACAAAAATGACAGATTCGCCCCATTATACGTTTTCTAAGTGAATTAAGTTTCATTTTCCACATGTATTTCCACCTTTTCATTTCGATCTGCAGTTAGCCCATCCATGACAATGATGAATTGGCGAGAATAAAAAACAAGGTGTCGTAACCTTTGACCGTCTCCCATGCGTCGTCAAGGCCCGTGCGTCCGCCGACGATAGTTCTTCTCAGCAATTCCTGAGCTGTTGCCTTAATTTTTGAACCACTCCTAAATCCAGTCGCTTGAACATATTTTATATGCGGTGAAATGGCTTTTGAGAGCGTTGTGCTAGCCTTCTGCCTGGGCGATGAACATATCCTGCATTTCACGGGAAAGATCCACGAATCGCGTATTCCAGCCGCACACGCGCACCTGCAATGTGGAGTACTTCGCGGGTTCCAGCTGGGCATTCTTGAGCGTTTGAGCGTCAAGCACATTGAAATGGCAGAAGAAACCGCCCTGGTCAAAGAAGGTCTTGACCAATTGCGCAATCACATCTGCGCCGTCGGCGCCCATCACGGCAGAGGGATGGAGGAGAATATCCAACACGGAGCCGTCTGCAAAATCCGTGTGGTCGAGTTTTGCGGCGGAAGCCACGAGTGCGGTGACTCCGTTCCTGTCCGCCCCGACTGTTGCGCACAGGTTTTTCGAGATGACGTCTCCGTTTTTGCGTCCATCCGGGGTTGCCTTGGTGGTTCGTCCGAAGGTATGCGTGTAGTCGATTGACCAGCATCCCATTTGGAAGTGGCCACCTCGGGTGTTGGGAGTCGAATTGATGATTGAAGCAACATCTGAGGCAAGTTCGACCGCCAGCTGGTCAGCCTTTGGATTATTGTTTCCCCACTTGGGCGCATGCTTGATTGCCAGTCCGCGAAGATGCTCTTTCCCTTCCCAATTGCCTTGCACTGCAGCTTGCAGCTCAGCCCAGCTGCAGTGACGCTTCTCGAACACCAGGAATTGGATGGCAGCAAGAGAATCGACCAGGGTTCCCAATCCAGCGCACATCACTCCGCTGGTGGAGTATTTCGTGCCGGCATTTGAGATGTCACGTCCCTTTTCATAGCAGGAATCCATCGTGCCCGAAAGAACTGGCGACGGATTCACCTGTGGCCATGTCCGCTCGAATGCGCAGGCTCGAGCCAGGGTTTCGGACAATGTCGCCTGAATCCTTGCCTTACAAAAAGCGATCACCTCTTCGAAGGAAGCGGGGGCGGCGAGTTCCTGAATCGCATACTCCGCAATCTTTGCCAGATTGTAGGTCGCCGACATCGAGCAGCTCAGCTCCTTGCCCATAATGGCTGGCTCGTAGCAACCGATTGGAACGAAATCCACAATATCCTCCAACTCCTTGCCATGCTTGAGGAACATCGGATACGCAATGTCGTCATTGGCAAAGACGATTGCATTCGTGCCTGCCTTGATGCATTCGCAGGCTTGCTTCATCATCGCGTCTGGCGTATTGGCGTGGATGCGCAACGAGAATTTGGGGTCGATATTCTTCCTTTCGGCAAAGGCTTCCAGGCACAAAACCGTCAAATCGTTGCAGCAATCCGATCCATCAGCGCGTCGTCCACCAAAGCAGAAGTTGTTCCCGGCGCCAAAATGCTGGCTTGAAAACTTGTCGAAAAAGAATTTGATCAATTCCTTTGCTTGATTTCTGCTCAATCGTCCTTCATCGAGGTCACGTTGGTAGTAGGGGAAGAAGAGTTGGTCGAACACTCCCTGCGACCGCACGTATTCGCCTTCGATTTCCTGCATTTGGTTGTAGATGAACGCCAGTTGCAGCGCTTGCTGGAAGGTCTCCGGGGGATTATCGACCAAGAATTCCAATGTGGAAACGACTCTGGTCGCGTTGACTCGCCTTGCTTCCCTAGCGAGTCTATCGATTGTATTTCTGATAGCCTTGTAAACCGTGATGATCGCCTTGAAGAGATTTTCCGCCTCGCTGTCCTTTGCGTTTTGGAGGCTATTCTCGGCCCGTTCGATGATTCCCTTGATTCCGTACTGGAGAATTTGCCTCCAGCCTGGTGTTGTATGGCTCAGGTCAAGGGTCGGAAAACCGATTGGATTGCCCGCAAATTGACTTGGCGGCACGGTCTTTGCCTCTTCGCGAAACCAGATTCCCTGGTATTTCCACATCAAGCGACCGGTGGCGATGTGATCCGCGAACCAATCAAAGGTATCGACCCGAATCTGGGCGTGATTGACCAGCCAGGCGAACATCCCAGCCTTGAGCAAAATTCGCGGCTGGTCACGGTGGCTGGCGTAGTACGCCTCGAGGCCCGATTCCAATTCGGGCAAAGGCAGACCCGTGTCCTGCGCAAAATCACCTTGCCGATACTGCTTGCCAAGCAAATCCCGTACTTGTTCGTAGGTGTTCCACATAGTTACCTCTTTACTGAGCGTGCTTGATGAGTATGTCGAACCAGGGGGATTCGACTCCCGCCTGGATAAGCAACGATATGATCGTCACCACAATTCCAGCCAGCAGCACCCCTACTGCATTGGCAATCATAAACTGTCGCTTCCCCATTCCCAAGGCAAAGGCGCCTGCAGCTCCCGTGTATGCGCCGGTCAGCGGCAACGGAATCCCGATGAAAATCGCCAGCCCCCACGTTCCGTACTTTTCGATGCTGGGCTTCAACTTCCTCTGGGCGCGTTCCAAGTAGAGCACGAACAACATGTCGATCCAGCGTATGTGACGCGCCAGGGAAACCAAGGGATACAAAGCCAAGTAGAAACACCACCCCAGGGCGATGTTGGCCAAGACACAGACCAAAAAGACCATCGGCCATGACAAAGTCTCCTTGATCGAACCTAAAATCCCAACCGGAATGGAGGCGCGAAGCTCCAAACCAGGTATGAACGTAATGCCAATCAATATGATTATCGCTTTTAACATAACTCCTCCAACAAATGAAGCCACGTGGTCAAATGAACGCTCGTGGGAATCGTACGAGGTACGATGTTGTCAGGGTTGAGTACGAGAACAGAGGCAAATCCGCCTGACAAGGACGCCTGCAAGCCAATCTCGGAATCCTCAAATACCAAACAGCGAGGCACAGGAACGCCTACACGTGACGACGCCTTCAGGAATATCTCAGGGTCCGGCTTGCACCGAACCACGTCATCGCAGGTCAATAAGGCATCGACATACGGCGTCAAGCCAGAAAGAGACATGGCGTGCTCGATGAAATCACGAGGCGAATTCGACACCACGGCAATGACTCGCTTCCCCTTTTGCCTGCTCAAAAACTCAATGACCCCGGGATAGACCTTGGGTTCGAACACCTCAAGGACAAGCTGACGCTTCAACTCTGTGACCTGCTCGGGAGTAACGTCATGCCGACCAAGGCGGTCAATGATCAGGGCGCTCATCGACGTCGTGGTGCGTCCCATGTACCCGATTTCATCCTCCCGCGTCAAGTCGTAGTCCAATAACTGCTTCAATGCCTTCGTAAATCCAATGACATGGAATTCCTCCGTGGCGAGAAGCGTGTTGTCAAAGTCAAGAAGCAAGGCGTCGTATGGTGTCAAGTCAAGGCGATTCATGATGATGGATTGTGGAAAAGGCAGAAAAATCGTCGCGAAACATTGATGAATTGGTCAAATAGTTTAACTTAAGATATTATCCTTGTTAATCCAAATTTTGAGATGAAAAAAGGATAATAGGCGAGATTTTTCAGGTGATTTTACAAAAGTGAAGGATAAGGCAATGTCGGCGTTTGACAATGAGAAATATTTGCATGAGCAGACGAAGCACATTTTGGCTCGTGCCAGCGTGCCTGGGCGTCGTCTCTACATTGAGTTTGGCGGCAAATTGATTGGCGATTTTCATGCATCCCGCGTATTGCCCGGCTTTGATCCCAACGTCAAGATGCGGTTGTTGCAGAATTTGGCGTCTTCCGCCGATATCATCATTTGCGTTCACGCAGGCGACATCGAGCGGAAGAAAATCCGTTCGGATTTGGGGATTACGTATGACAACGATGCCATGCGCCTGATTGACGAGCTTCGGTCTCGCAATGTTGAGGTCGCCGGCGTGGTCATCACACGCTACAACGGGCAGCTTGGGGCAATGGGATTCAAGGAGCGCCTGGAAAAGCACGGCATCAATGTTTACATCCATCGGGAAATCGTAGGCTATCCCAACAATTTCGACCACATTGTATCGGAAAAGGGCTTTGGGGTCAATAAGTTTATTTCTGTGTCCCAACCATTGGTGGTGGTAACCGGACCAGGTCCGAACAGCGGCAAAATGGGCACGTGCCTGTCACAAATCTATCACGAGTTCCATCAGGGACGCAAAGCGCATTACGCTAAATTCGAGACGTTTCCAGTCTGGAACCTGCCCCTGAATCATCCGGTCAACATCGCCTACGAGGCGGCCACGGCAGATCTCCAAGACGCCAACGCCCTGGATCATTTCCACTTCGAGGCGTACAATGTTCCCGCAGTCAACTACAACCGGGATCTCCAGGCATTCCCATTGCTCAAGAATATGCTGGAGAAGATCTCAAAAAAGCCATGCGAATACCAGTCGCCAACCGATATGGGCGTCAATTGCATCAAGGCGGGGATTATCGACGACGAGGAGACCTGCGAAGCGGCGCGCCTGGAAATCGCCCGCCGGTATTTCCAATGCAGGGCTGATTTCATCTTGGGTCGAACTCAGGAATCCACGATGAACCGGATTATGGAAATCATCGGCAAGGCAGGAATCGCCCCGGAAAAGCGCGATGTGGTCGTCGCCGCGCGAAAAGCCGCCGCCGATGCCCAAAAACAGGGCAAGGGAAGCCAGGGAATCTACTGCGGCGCAGCACTGAAATTGCATGACGGAACGATTATCACAGGAAAAAATTCACCATTGATGCACGCCGCCTCCAGCATGATTCTGAATGCGGTCAAGCACTTGGCGGGAGTCCCTGACAGCCAGCACCTGCTGCTGCCGGATATCTGCGAATCGGTCGCCAACTTCAAGGGCGGACTCGGTTCGCTCAAACAAGCCGCGCTCAACCTCTCCGAAACGCTGATCGCCTTGATTGTCTCCGGCAATCGTGACATCTACGCACAAAAGGCACTTGATGTCATTGGCGCGCTCCAGCAATGCGATATGCACTTGACCCATATCCCATCTTCGGGCGATGAAGCAGGACTGAGACGACTGGGATGCAATTATACCTACGACCCAGTAAAAGCCAGCAAAAACCTCTTCAAGTAGTGGCAACGTCCCATAGTCCGACCTGTCCGATCCGTCCGACTGGGGCTTTGTCATGTTTAGCCGCTTTAGCGGCGATATCCCTTGAGTACGAGCACCCCGGGTGCCGTACCTAAGGAGCCGTTAGAAAATTAAGTTTAATTTTTTTGCCACTTTTCAGCAAAATAAGGCATAAAATGACTTGCTATTTCGCGTGAACAATCATATACTTAAATCACAGCCATCCCATAGGAAAGCAGCAGTTCTTTAGTTCCTGACACAAAAAAGCGAATCCATGCTATCTTATTATGTTAACCAAAAACAAAGGAGGCAGCATGAATCCGCT
>JAGVUR010000161.1 GCA_019136135.1 Verrucomicrobiota bacterium | reverse complement strand
GTTTTGAAGCCAGTGGAAAAAGGTGTGCCCGCCATTCCAGCCTTACAAGATGCGACCTCCTGTACGGGGTCATGGTAGTATTCGAAATTTGGCGGGGCACGTTGGTGGGGAGTGTCTTCCAGGCCTTTTGAACAGTCTCCTTGTTGGGCCCATGCATGTAACGGAATGACACCCCCGCGATTTCCCATGGCTGGCTGCCGCGGGAAACCGACGCCACCGTAAATCCTTTTTCAGAAGATTGCAAATTCAACATTGGTTTCCCCCCAGGCCCCCCTTTCCGATTTGCATTCCGCAATTCCTCCCCCCCACAGCTCCGACGAGTTAGTTCCCATTCTCGCCGTGGGGGGGGGAATTGCGGGGAATGCAAATAACATATAATGCATGTCACATGCATTTTGAGTACGAAATTGATGAATTTCCAGCTTGGTTTCGGGGTGGTTATAGTCCCAGTCCCATAGTCCCAGTCCCATAGTCCCAGTCCCATAGTCCCAGTCCCATAGTCCCAGTCCCATAGTCCCAGTCCCATAGTCCCAGTCCCATAGTCCCAGTCCCATGTCCTATAGTCCCATAGGTCACATTCGTCCCATTTGTCCCATTTGTCCCAGTCCCAAGCTACCCCGCCCGACCCGCCCGACCCGTCCGACCCGTCTGTTGTCTTTAATTTGGCGTTGGGATTGGAGTATCTGGCGGGAAACCGACAATTTCTTCGATTTGCCTGATATCGTCTTGGCTAAGTTGATTTTTCCACTTGTCAAGAGATTCTCGTTTTACTTCTGGAAGGGGCGTCTTATGCTTGAGACCAAGGAATTGATCAATGTCTTGCAGGACTGCGCCGGTATTGGCGGCGAATTCTTCATAGGAGATGACGAGAAGGTCGGAGCCGAGACTTTTCCGCAGGGCGTTCATTTGTTCATGGTGTGCTTTCCAGCGCAGGGCGCATTGTTGGGCGATGCTAAGCGAGTCGTAGCTATCGGCGATTTCCTCCGTGATGCCTAGGAAGGGATTGGGAACCGGGAATTGTCGCCAGAGCCTGTGCCAGGCCGAGACCTGCTTATGCACGATCATGCTGGCGATAGTCGAGTACGGATTGCGTTCAATTCCCAGGAATCGGGCGTTGGGGAAGGCCGTTTTCAATTCGGTTGCGATCCACATATTGGTGTGTGATTTGTCGAGGTACATTTTGGGTGCCGAGAGCAATAGCTGCCATTGATAGCGCCTGATGAGGGGGCTAAGGTATTTGTTTTTTCGGGAGGCGTTCAAGGCCATGCGTGTTGAAAGCTTGAAGATGCGCCTGCTTTCAATGGTCGTCCGGATACCGGGGTTTTCTGCCAAAGTGTAGCCCAGCCAGTGAGTGCCGGATCGGCCAGTTCCGATTACGAAAGTAATTTGAGCCTTGTTTCGGTTGCGGATGAAATCGATTTTGTCACGTAAAGCCATGATGTTTTCCTGATGAATGGCACTGCGCTTCGAAGGCGCTCGTGCGTGTTGATTGAGGAGTCCTATGATGGGACTGCCGTATAAAACTGATTTAGAATAACTTAGGAGCCGTTCGCCCTATCTTGTTTTGGGTAAAAGTCAAGGTTGAGGTTGTTGCGAAGGGGCAGCGGGCAGGCGTCCATTAGTGCGTCGCAATTGAATTGCGGGCGTTGCCAAGAGGCGGTGGTGTCACCGAGGTCAGGGAGTTGCTGAGAGTTCTTGATGTGCATGGGCGTCGTGATTGAGCGACCGGAGCCGGCGTAATAATCGCGGAATTTAAACCCGGCGCCGATGACGTTGTCGGAGAACTCCACCCAGCGGTTAGGTATCTGGTATGCATCAGCCAGGACGACTCCATGAAGCGAGCTGGAGATAATGGTCTCGCATTCGCACAGGCGGTCGAGAAGGAGTCGCCAATGGCCGTATTTTTCCATGTCGATGACTGTGGCGCTGCCGGGTGGCAGCTTTTGGACAAGTTCTTGGACTGCCGGCAATTGTTTATCCTTGACGTGCGGAATGATGCCCAGCCGGAATTTTTTGCTTACGGCAGGCCTGTAGATGGCAGGCAGGAGAATGGCCGGGTCGCCATAGACTTCCGGGCAGGCTATGCCTTGCTTGAGCAGCTCGGCCCGGGTCAAGGGACCGCGGACGGCGCAGACTTTTCGCGGCGGCATGATTTTTCTTTTGGGGACGTCAATGAGTCCGGCTCCCCAAATGACGGCATTGGGCAGCGAATAGTCTTCGATGATAGACCCAATGATGAGAAAAACATCTTTCGAGCGGGTTCCAAAGGTGAATTTGTAGGGTATGGCCTTCAACCCGGTTAGGGCTTCGACCAGCGGGAGGTTGATGTCATCGCCGAAATTATGCTCGGAGAAGGACAGGTTTTCGGTGTTGATGTGGATCGCACCATTGACGTACAGGCATGACTCGCCACGGAGTGCAAGGTACGTATGGTAGATTTGCTTGATGATTTTGGCTAGAGCTTTGGGAATTTTCATGGTGTGTGCATTGGGCTAAAGCCACGGTAGGTCAATGGTGTATTGCAGGCCCAGGTGACGTTCCTTGCTGTAGGTAGAGGGGTCGAGCCGGGAAAGATTGTTTTCGACGGAGCGATGATTGATCATTGCGCAAGCCTGCTTCATGGCGGCATCTACCCTGCCCTGCCCAAGCGAGCAGGAAGACTGATAGGCGCGGATAAAAGCCGTCAGAGTCTCGATCCAACGGATAAAATCACCGATATAGCCGGTGCCGGCAAGAAACTGAGCGAGATTTTTAGCTTGGTATTTTTGAGGCATCCGCTTGAATTGTCGGATATGATCGCAATCCACGATGAGAACAGGTCGTGTTGACGATGTAATCCATTGATTGCGAACGAAGTTGGCTGGCTTGGCATCGCCATGGTAAATTCCCCGGTTATGCAATTCCGCGAGAAGCTCGGCGCAATGCGAGTAGAGTTCGACGGCGTTGTCGAGATGGTCGTATTGGGCGCGCCAGAAATTGCCTTTGCCGGCATCCTGGAAGATCAGGAAGTCGCCCAATTGTCTTGAAGAGAGCCAGGCGAGGCAGGGTGGTGTCAGGTCTTGAAGATAGAGGCTATTCACCCAGGAATTGCCGGCCGGGCGCAGGCAGGCCGGACGAAGCATCCGGACAAATTCTTTGACGATGTAGCCCTGGTTGTCAAAGCTGAGACGGGAGACGCGTCGCTTGCCGGTGGGCTTGAGCCATTCGCTGATGTCTTGGTCGTCAATATGTCTTCGAATCAACTTTTCTGCCAAATCCACGTCGAGTTCGCCAGCAATACGCCATGTGCCCAAAGACGATTTTACGACGGCAATATCATTTTTGCCGACGATTGCCCGCGCCCAGTAACGGCAGTGTATAGGGATTGTAAAAAACGGTATAGGCATGATTTTTGAGGCATCCAGGCATTAAGGGATGCTGTATTTGTCTGTTGCTTGCTTGTTGTCGTCTGGGTTGAATGAAAAGAAACATGGTTGATTTCTGTGCAAGCAATCATATTGGCGACATGAAGAATATAGTCTTAGGTTGACGGTTTGCTCATTCAGGCGGTTTATTGCCCGAGGGATTCGGTGAGTGCCTGGCGCTGGCTTTTCGTGCGCGTTTTTCAGCGAGGAGCACTTGGCGGCTTTGGAGTTTTCTAGCTAGCTTAGTCATGTCGCCGGAATCGATTGGGCAGGTGGCGGCGGAATCTCGGCTATAGCTGTCCAGGAAGAGCTCAAAGACCTCGTTTTGCTGCGTGGGCAACGGCAGTCTAGTGAGGAATTGGACGACATTGGCTAGGCGGGCATGGCGTTTTCCCAGCGGGGGCATTGAACCTGTACGGTCGTTGTCCAGGAAGAAGATGGACTGGTCTGGTGCCAGGCAGAGATTGCCGGGAATACAGTCGCCATGGATAAAGCCCTGGTTGTGGAGGGCGGCAATGCCTTGGGCGGCGCTGGTGATGATGGAATCGCGGGCAGACGCTTCGTCTGTATCATCAAGCAGTGAGAAGATGGACGGATATGGCACCTCGCTGCAGATGAAGACATCTTCCGGCCAGCCTCGGGCATTGCGGCGGCGGGCAGCGAGAATAGGCTTGGGGCAGCCGATGCCCTTCTCCAGCATGGTGTCAGTGATTCGGAAGGTAGCGATGGCACGAGATGGGCGAAGGACCCATTTGATGCCCGAGACGAACATTTTCAAGGCCGAGCCCCTTTCCTGCAGGCGATGGATGATTTTCACATAGACGGCGCCGTCGGGAGTTTCCACGCGCGAGACGGCGCGGGATTTTTTGTCGACGACATTGACGCCGGGATGATCACGAAGCCACCGGTCGAGATCAGACAGAGCTTCTTGCCATTGCGGGTCGATAATGCCACGCCAGTTGCCGCTACGATATGGTTGGTTGGAAGACATAGGAAGTGGGGGAAGCAGGATGGAAAAAGAAAAGATGTAATATAATTGCCTACATGGCAATTGGCAAAAGAGCGGAGATTGCCGCCCTGCTCCCGAACATCCGCTTCTCTATAGCTGCGTCGCAACTTTTCTGACAGCCTGCACAACCTTATCGATGATCTCCGCGTCAGCCAGGAGGACGTTGTTGGTGAACCATACTGCTGTTTTGGACAGTTCCTCCGTTGCGGCAAGCACATCGTTCTGCTCGAATTTTCTGCCTGTCGCCTTTTCGAAAGCCGGGTCTTGCATCATGCCCATGCGATACAGCGGCACATAGCCTGCGCTGCATGGGATGCCTTCCGCCTGCAATGCGTTGACAAATTCATTTCGGCTTGCGTTTCTCCCTTTCCACTGGAACTGGAACAAGTATCCGCTCAAGGCCGTGACTCGTGGGTCTTCCGGCGGCAGAATGATGCCAGGCAAGTCCGCCATCCCTTGCATTATCGCCCTGATGCTTTTCTGCCTATGGGCGCATTGCTCAGGCAATTTGTCCAACTGGGCATCCAGGACAGCCGCCTCCCATTCCGCCATCCGCCCGTTGGTTCCCATCAGCGTCTTGCCGCCGGAAGCTCGCCCGGCATGATGGAAGTGCCAGCAACGCTCGAAAAGATCCTCATTGCCGGTTGTGATCATCCCGCCTTCTCCCGCCGGCAGGACCTTGCTGTTCTGAAAACTAAATCCTGCAGCATCGCCGATACTGCCGCACCTATTGTTGCGCCAGGAGGAGCCATGCGCATGGGCGCAATCCTCTATCAGCATCAACCCATGCTCGGATGTCACAGCCTTCAGCGCATCCATGTCACATGGGTAGCCGCATACATGGACCGCCATGACGGCTTTTGTCTTCGCCGTGATGTGCCTCGCAACAGACTCGGCGTCGATATTTCCAGTGCGTTCGTCAACATCGGCGAATACCGGCATCGCCCCTACATGGGCGATAGCCGATACCGTTGCGGAAAAGGTATAGGGGGAAACGATCACTTCATCGCCGCGGTCGATGGACGCCCCGTGCAAAATCAACTCCAAGGCTTGGGTTCCGCTATTGACGGCAATAGCGTGCGGCACGCCTACAAACTCAGCGAAGCGCTTGCTGAAAGAAAGCACGAAACGACCAAGGGTGCCCCAGCTGTTCGACTCCGCGACTTTCATCAGGTTGGCCTCTTCTTTCGCACCCCATTGCGGCCATTTAGGAAAAGATCCATTGTATATTGGGGTACCGCCATTGACAGCTAACGTTTTCATATTAATCCTTTTATGCAAATGCGTATTTAAGTTCTTCTGCATTGTCGGCGACTTTTTCAAAGGCCTGGATGATCCTGTCGGTATCATCGTCCGTGCCAAGGAGGCTGCTCTGATAGATCCAGCATCCTTCCTTATGGGCAATCGTCTCGTTGTTTGGCAAGCGGTTCTTCGGATTTTCAAATGTGCGGCCGGTCATCCGTTTGAAATCATCGGAATACAGCATTTCCATTTCATATATTGGCTGGCAGTATCCTTCCGAAATGTCAGCCACATGTTCTGCCTGGACTGCACGAACAAAGACCGATCGCGGCAGATTGCCCAGCGCTTCTGCATGGTATCTGAAACAATACAGGTGATAGGAATTCCTGGTGATTCGTTCATCTTTTTTCATCACTGAGACAAATGGCATTTTCCCCAAGGCGTCATCCAACCGTGCCGCAGCTCTGCTTCTTGCCTCGAAGCATGTGTCCGGCTTCTTCATTTGCTCAAGCAGGATTGCGCACTGCCATTCAGCCAGGCGCGCATTGGTTCCCAGGCAAACGGACGTCATGTCTGCTGAATTCCACGACCTTCCGTTATGGTGGATGCTCCACATCCGCCGATACAATTCGTCATCATTTGTCGTTACGGCGCCGCCTTCTCCGCCGCTTAGATTCTTGCTGTTCTGGAAACTAAAGGCGGCCGCCTTGCCAAGTGAGCCAACCCGCCGGCTTTTCCATTCGCTGCCATGGGCTTGCGCGGCATCTTCGATCAACGGGATGCCATGCTTGTCCGCAACGGCGACAAGGGCATCAACATCAAAAGGTCGCCCTCCAACATACACCCCGAGAATGGCGCGCGTACGCGGAGTGATTGCCTTTTCCACAGCTGTTGCCGAGAGGCAGAATGTATCAAGCTCAATATCGGCGAACACAGGCGTGGCTCCGGTAAGAACAATCGCATGAACAGATGCGGTAAAGGTATAGGGCGGAACGATGACTTCATCGCCGTATCCGATGCCGAGTCCACGCAGAATAAGTTCAATCGCGGTGGTGCCATTGATTACAGGCAAAGCGTGCTTCGCCTGGCAAAACTCGGCATATTTTGCAGCAAGCTCGGCGCATTCCTTGCCGAGGGTTCCCCACGTGCCGGAATGCAGCACACGGCGCACGGCTTCCTTTTCCTGTTGACCGCCTACAGGCCAGGGGAAATGTCCAGGTTTTTTGCTGAGAATGGGTTCGCCGCCAAGAAGCGCGGCTTTTTTCATGGAAGGCGTTTTCATGTTCTCTTTTTCCTTTATGATTGATGCTGTTCTATGGGGCGCCAACTAGCGAGCGGATGCCTGACGCGATTTGACTGCCGATGCTTTCGACCGCGTCAGAAGCAAGGATGGGATAGCCATAAAGCATTGGTGCCGTGACAACGGGGTAGGAACGTTGCCATTCAGGACTGAACACGGGAAGGTAGGACCGAGTGTGGTCGGCACAGCCAAGCACAACAATATTCCTGCCTGGGTAAGCCTGGCGCACAATGTCGCCAACGGCAGTAGATGTTTCAAATGGCAATGAGCAGAAGACCATTGAGCCGATCCTGACACATCGCACCATGATGTCGTCGGTCGCGGCAGGGGGATTCGCCAGCATGGATTCGCGCCAAATCTCCGTGACCCTTGCGTTGGCTCCAAGTTTTGCGATGGCGTCAACCCCGTCTTCATCCATTGGCATCAGGGGCAGGACGGTATTGATTTCGGCGTTTTTCAGCTGCATGTCATCCGAGCCATGCAGGCCTTGCATAAAGCCGTCAAGGATTTTCCGTCCGCAGTCTTCCAGCAATTGCCCGGGATCGTCGCCACTGGCGAGTCTGCGCAATGGGTTGATGTCCCCGCAACAGCCATTCAGGAAGATGGTCTTCATGCCGTTCTCTTCGCCCAGGCGGCAGACCGCCCCCGGGAAATCCGCCGAGCTTTGCCAGCTGATGCAAAGCACTACCGGATGGCATGGATAGCTGATCATCGCTATCGGCGGACGGCATATGCGTCGAATGCGCAGCCCACGCACGACGGCGTCATGTGGACCATTTTTACGGTCGCGGTTGTAGCCGACAGGCTCAATGGACCGGCAACATTCATCCAGTCCTTCCACCAACGCCAAATCTGCCACGGCCTGTTCGGCGGCGGCCAGGAAGACTGCGGGGACGCGGCTGTTGTAATCCTCATTCATCACACCACAACCCTCAAGGTCGTTGGTGGAAGGCCCCGTGTGGGTATGCGTGCATAGGATCATCACTTCACGACTGGAATATCCGAGTTTGTCGAGGACAGAACGGCGGATTTGCTGTTGCAGATCTTCCGTCAGGCCGATCAAATCAGCCGAAAACACCAATGATTTGGTTTCGCCGGAGACCAAGGCGACGCATCGTACATGCAATGGGTCCAGGCTGGCGTCACATACCCGCTCCAGGTAATAACCATAGCCGCTTAATTCCGTGCCGACCGGGGACGGAAGCTCCTTGATTCCAAAGCCTGCCTTAAGCATAGCGCACATTTTTCACCTCCTCAAAGCATGTCAACCAAAGGCTTGTATTTTTGCAAAATCCGCTCGTTGACGGCATCGCCGTTGTCAACATTGCTGGATGAGAACACGTCGATTTCCCGATGGCTTTGGATGGCAATTTCCACGCATCTGCTGCCAATCGCCTGAAGCATGGCGGCGCCAACCGCCGTGGAAGTCGCACCAACCTTATACGCCAAGCCGACATCAATGGCCGCATCGCCTATGCAGCCGCCATTGTCAAGAACCATGTCGGCGACGTCCATCAGGCGCAGATTCAGGGCGTTTCGCGGAGAGCAGCTTTGGCCATGCCTTACATTGGTCAAGGCAACGACAAATGCGCCTCTTTTTCGTGCTTCCACAGCCATTTCAACCGGAACCGCATTGCGTCCCGAGTTGGAGCAGACGATAAGCATGTCTCCTGAACCCAGCGTGTATTTTTCAAGTAGCTTGGCGGCATATCCCGCCTGCCGCTCCAAGGCCGTGCTGCCGCTGGCGCTGACATGAAGCATCAGCGGCTCGTCGAGGATTGGAATGACGGCGGCCAGTCCCCCGGCGCGATAAAACATCTCTTCCGCCAAGATGTGCGCATGGCCAGTGCCAAAAACATAGAGGAAATGGCCGCTTGTAACACAGTCGCACAGCCTGGCGGCAACCATTTCCAGCTTTTCCCCTTGCTCATCAAAGACCTTGTCCAGTATCTGCTGGAGCCCGCATTTGTAGGATTCAATTGCGTTCATGTTGTCCTGCGCTCCCATGTATATTTCATTCTGGTGACGATTTCATCGGTCAGCGTTCCGTGCTCCATCATATGCATCAGCACAGCGCCAAGTTCCGGCGGAAGTTCCATTTCATGCACTTCAATATCGGCGCATAGCGAGGACAGCTCCTGCAAGAACAAGCGGCGCATTTGCCCGGAATGTTTGAACATCCCACCGTGAAGGCACAAGCGATGGGGACAGCGCTCGAGGACCTTGCCGGTCATCCTGGCAAGAATCGCCATCTGCCCTGCCACAATCTCCATGCTGACGCTGTCTCCTGTTTCAGCCAGTCGATCGACAACGCGAGCGAATTTGGCTATGTCCGCCGGCTCGCGTCCCTCCTCGTATAGTGCATTGATCAGTCCCCTGGCATCGTCAACGCCCAAAAAATCCATGGCGCTGCGCCCCAGTTCAGTGCCCGGGCCAATCTGCTCCAGACTCATCAGGGCAGCTTTCAACCCTTCAATTGCCACCCCGTAACCGCCGCCTGGCTCATCAAGCTTGTAGCCCCAGCCGCCAATGACATGCTGCTTCTTGTTTTCGTCCAGCCCGAGGACCATGGCGCCTGTTCCGCTTATGGCGATGACGCCAGGCTTGCCCAACAAGCCGCCAATCAGGGCCGCGTAGGCGTCGCTGTCCAGCAAAAGTTTGCTTGGCGGGAAAACATCGCCGGCAAAGCTTGCGGTAGTGGCGCCATCCGCCCGGGCGTCCAGCGCCGACAGGCCAAGCGAAAGGCCGTCATAGTCGGTGCAACCAATTTTTGCAAGCAGCTTGTCAACAGCGAGTTTCAGCCTAGCTCTTGCCTGCGCCATGCCAATGGCATTGTAGTTCAAGCCCTCGCAAACGCTAGTGCCGAGCACGGTTCCATCAGCAAGCACTGCCACCAACTTGCTATGGGTGCCTCCAGCATCGACACCGATGATCAGCGATGTATTCATGGTCATGCGCTTGCAAACAATTTGGCTTGATCTGAAATCTAGTTATTACCCAGGAATTGAAAAAATATTCAATGTATGTTTATATTATACTACGGAAAAATCATTTAACAATGGATAAAATCGCCATGAGCAATACCATTAATTCTCTTCTTGACTTTCATCCCCTGCCAAAGGGAATCCGCGACGTGCACCGCCGCTATGGGCTGTGGATATGCAAATTTTTACGAGGATATACCGCCCAGCCCATGCCGCTGGAAAGCATGCCTTTGAGACGCTTTGAGTTCTACGACCTTTCGCATATGTTCGACGGTCGTGGCTGGTTTTGCGCAGGCGACGGCAAGGTGCAAGAAGTCGAAAAGGGGGACGGGATATTGGTTGCGCCTGGTTTTCATCACAAATACGGCGGGCTGAATGCACCCTACGTTGAAGACGCGATATCCTTTTGCGGTCCTCTGGCAGACTACCTGTTCGAGGCGGGCATTATTAAAAACGGCGTTTTCAGGATTGGGAAGGCGCGACGACTGCTGTCGGTCATCGAACTGGCCCTGGATCACTCTGACAATGCCCAGATCATGGCCAACATCGAACTCCAGAGGCTTCTTATGGACTTGTATTTCGAAAATAAAAACACGGTGCAGAAAAAGGATTCAGTGTTCGAGCAGCTTTTGGAAGAAATACGAAAATCGCCGGAGAAATACTGGAGCCTTGATGTCATGACCGAATTCTGCAACATCAGCGTCTCGCAGCTCAACAGGCTGTTCAAGCAAGAAACCGGGCTGACTGCCAAGAACTATATTGACAGCATCAGAATGGACATCGCCACCGAAATGCTGGCCTCAAGCTCCACCACCGTCAGGCAAATCGCAAAGGAGCTTGGCTATCCTGATCCGTATCATTTCAGCAGACGCTTCAAGGAACTCAAAGGCTATGCGCCAATGCGGTACAAGGAACTCTTTTTAAGATGATCATCACATTCTTGGTTTTCCGGCCTTATTTGGCAAGCAATTCGAGAACCTTGGCGGCGCATGTGTCCAGCACGGAACGGTCGAACGAAGCCTTCCATCTCAGGTTGTCGCTGATGATCGGCTCCAGTGCCTGGGCGACAATCTTGTCCAATTCGGCTTTCAGGGCTGCATCCTTTGTCTTGTTGCATTTGTCTTGAAGCATCAGCAGGTACTCGTAGTCCTGAACGCCTTCGCGGATTGCCTCGGATTGCTTGCCGTGCAACTGCTTGCCATCCCCAGGCGCGACGAAATACGGGCCAAACTCAATGCCACCTTGACCGAAATTCGTCCAGGAGGAGCCAATTCCCCCCGTGCATCCAAAAGCCCAGTAGAAGGTTCCCTTGCCGCCCATCTCGAAGCAATGCCACATCTGGCCGCGCCAGTATGCAATCGGATCCAGTTCCTTGGCGGGACCTGAGCAGGAGTACAGCCACAATTCGATGCCTGTGTCCTTGCGCAAATTGACATAGAAATCGTGGAAGCCTTTTCCCTCTCGCAGCATCATCGGGGTATTGGGGCAGACGATATCGTGAAGCTTGAAGACCTCATATTCCCGTGTTTCTGGCTTGCTGTAGGTAGGATCGTCAAACCATCTCATTTTCAAGCCGGCTTTTCTGAGATGCACCATCCAGGACTTGATGACCTCGTCGGCTTCCTTGGTTGACGGTTCGTCTTTGAAGAGATAGACGAGTTGTTCCCGCTTCAGGCCATGGGTATCCATTCGCGCTTCAATTGCGCGGAAGTACTCGCCGAGCATCGTTGCGAACCTTGTGGTTCCCACGTTTTCCTTGAAGAAGTGGTTGCGTGGCAGGAAGTGGGCAATGCAATACAGCTTTGCGCCAGGCCAATCCTGGATCCATTGGTCGAACGCCACGAAGTCAAGCTTGTCAGCATTGGTCAGCCGCCCTTCTCCATCGAACTCGGCATTTCTGGGCAGCACTTCAGTCCTTGCCCAAGGCGAATTGACATAGAAGTCTCGCATGATTTCGATGTTTGCCTTGTAGTTGTCGCGATAGGTTCCCGCATACTGCCAGCCTCCAACATTCAGGGATGGTTGCGCAGGGAATGTCAGCTTCGCCAGATCAAGCTTGACAGGAATCCGCAACGTCTCATTGCCTGCCTGGACGAGCAATGCGCCCGAATAGACGCCTGCTTCCGCAACGGGTCGAAGGAAGGATCCCCAGAATTCACAGCTACAACCGGAGGGAATCACGACTTCACCAGGCAATTCAAGCGGTTCCAGAGCCGATGCCAGTTCCATTGAGCTTGGACTCCAGGTCGGAATTACCTTGCGCAATTGGAACTTGAGTTCCTGTCCCATGCCCTCTGCGGAGATTTTGACCGGCAATGGATTGCCAGTCGGATTGGAGATGGCAAAAGCATCGCTCCTCACTTCATTCCGCATCATCACCACCTTGATTTCGGCAGGCTTGAGCTCGTTCCTTTGCGGGAAATCCGTCAACGAGTTATTGGCCCAGCGATTGACTTTCCATGCAAAGGGCTTCGCATGCCCGGCTTCCTTCATGGCGAAGGCATTGACCGCCAATACCTTCTCATGAAGCGGGATATCAATCGGAAGCATCGTGGACTTGGGGATGATCATAGGCGTACCATCCAGCTCTTTCTGGTAGTCCGCCAACAGCTTCTTCGGTGTCGAAGCCGCATCCGGAAAGCGTGCCGACAACTTGTCGATATCTTCAGTGATGCGCTTGGCGACGATCGAATGGACCGCCATTGCCTTGACATAGTCCTCCAGGGGCATGTCGAACTCGCTTTGGCATGTCGGGTTGTCTAGGCACGCCTGATCGCCTTTGAACACCTCGATTTCATCGCAGAACAAGCCAGATCCCGGCTTGGCGACGGCAAAGAAAGCCACGTAGCGCCCGCTTGTTCGGAACGACTTGGTCTGATAGGTGAACACGCGATACTTGAAGGGATCGGGGGATTCCTGACGAGTTCCCAGGTACACCAAGTCGCCAAGCAGTTTCCAGCTCTTCTTGTCATTGGAGGAGAACACCTGGATCGATATCGGCCAATGGACACCTGCAACGCCCGCAGCGCATGTCCAGGAGGCACCGCAGATCGGCTCTTCCTTCTCCAAGTCAACGGTCACAATGATCGGTTGACGCCGATGCCAGCCAACCGTTGACTTCTGGGTCCAAAAATACCCTACTGTCCGACCGCCGTCAGTCAACTGGGTAATATCGTCAGGATCCGTGCAATATCGGTAGTTTGGTTTTGCGGCGAAGGTATATTTCTTGTGCAACGCCAAGTTGTCCGTATTGATTTTTGGGGGTGTCGGCTCGGGGCGTTTGTCAGCCTCGGCGCGGGGCACGATCTCTATATTGTCAAACCTGGCGATGCCTTGCGGTTCGCGATAGTTGCCGACGAGCCTGAGTGTATGCTCCTCCTCATCGCCTGTCCTGAAGTTGACCTTTCCTGCGAACCAGACGTCCTGGATGTCGTCGGACAAGGCATAGGATGCCAATTCGGCGCCCTTCTTGTTATGAACGGAAATCTTAGGTGCCGCCTTGATGTTCTTGACTTGGAAAAACAGGGTGTACTCCGCATTTTTCGCCAGCTTGATCGCCTGGGATGCCACGTTGCGGTTTGCCTTGCATTCCAGGGAGGTTGAGTTGGACATGCCGTCGTCATTGATAAATCCCCAACCTTTTGCATTCCCGGAAATCGTCCATCCAGGAGGCACGGCGCCATACTCCGTATCAGGCGCCTCGAAAAATCCATTTGTGACGATTTGCGCCGTCAGAGCGGCGGACAGCGTCAACAATACAAGCAATGATCTTTTCATTCATGCCTCCACGATCTTCTTGTCACTTTCTCATTCAGTAGCCAGGTTTTTGCCAGATCTCAAGTTTGACGGCGATCTCGTCAAGATCGAAATTCCCAATGGTTCCCGGAGAGACGTTGATCGCAATCCACAGTCCCGTGGTTCCAGGAAGGACGTTGCAGGTGAACTGGAGTTGTTTCCAATCAGAACTGCCCGCAACATACGCATGTTCGTTCCCGCCAAATCGTCCCTTGTGACCTGCCTTGAGAAAATCGCAGGTCAGGGTGATGCCTCGCCCCTTGATATTGTCCAACCTGACCTTGCAGGATACGTTTGCCTTGAGCACCTGGCCTGGCTTGAGTTTAGCGAAAACCTTGTCGATTTCCACTGAGGAACGGGTTCCAATTCCAATGAAATGCTTAGGTCTGTCGACCAATTGAACCCGTGCGAAATCGATTTCGCCTTCCCGATGATGCGTTATGGTTCCGAACTGCCTCAATCCGCCGTGCCATTGATCAAGTCCTTGCGCAAAGGAAGGATTGATAAACGGCGCTTCAAATGATCGCACCAGGATTTCCTCGGGATACGCTACAACTCCTGCATCTGGAACAAGATTGCCTTCTACGTAGATCGGAAGGCGGTTGACTTGCATCTTCGCCTCCCCGTCCACCATTGGCAAGGCGCGTGAATTGCCCCAGCAATCGAAAACCTGCAACGTTTTCTCGTTTCCCGTCAGGCGGACAGTCGCCGAATTGGCGTTTTCCAGGATGATTGCATGCATGGGCTTGCCATTGGCGGCGATCCATCGGAATGCCTTGACAAACCCCTTGTCGGAACGCTTGACTAGATTGAACCGTTGTGGCC
>JAGVUR010000205.1 GCA_019136135.1 Verrucomicrobiota bacterium | reverse complement strand
GAATGGGTATCGCTGTATTCCGTGAAGAGAACCACACGCTTGTCATTCCATTTCCCGTTCGGACGCAGATACTGTTCCAGCCATTTCAAAATCGCCGTGCTCTTTGAATCCTCGCGGTTCCGATTCCGGTTTGCCCAATCGCTAAGTTCTCCTAGGAGTTTCTGTTCCTCGTTGGTAAGCGCCGGACTCGTCTCGGAAACCCGGGCAATCACTTCATTGACGGCTTCCTCGGCTACGCTTTCATCTGTGTATTCCTCTTCAAGCCTCAAAATTGCCTGGTGCAGGATGCGCTCGTCTAGTTTGTCTGCCTTTTCCTTGTGCCTTCCATGTTCCAAGGTATGACGATGTTTCTCCAAAGTGTTGGCAAATGCGGCAGGCGAAGAGAAAAGCCGCTTCTTCAGCAGGATGTGGACAAACTTGGCTCCGCTTTGAAAACGGCTTTCGCCAAGATGCTTTTCCCGCAGGGTTGTATATTCTTTCAATAGTTTGTGGATATGTCGCTCTTCATCTGTGTAGGAGATGGAGAGCGGCTTCAGGATGCGTTTTGGGAAGACCGGATTCCCGTCCTTGTCCAGGATATCACTTTTCATTCGGCGGACCATGACCTGGCGAAGCTGTTCCTCATTGGGTTTGACGGCTTTGGCAAAGCGCTGATTGTCCAGAAGTTCCAGCAAGGCGGAAAAGGAACCTGGGCAGCCATTGTGCGGCGTCGCAGTCAGGAACAGGCGATGGGTGAAATGGGGGGCGAGGCGTTCGACCAGGCGCGTTCTTTGGCTAGGCAGGGAATAGACCGTGGCGGCGGATGGAGCCACATTGTGGGCTTCATCGATCACCAGCGCATCAAAGCGGCGTGGATACTCCAGCTGAGCAGGCAGGATCTCCTTCAACAGGCGCAAGCCTTCTCCGCCTTTGATCCAATCCATCGATGTGATGAGGCGAGGGTACGAAGTCCAGGGATTGGCGGTCAGTCCTCTGGAACGGCGAAGGGTGCGCAGGTAATCGGTATCGACAATGCGGAATTCAATGCCGAATTTCTCGTGCATTTCGTCCTGCCATTTCAATTGCAGTCCGGCAGGGCAGATGATAAGGATCGTCCTGGCTCTATGGCGGATAAGCAGTTCCTGGAGTACAAGTCCTGCCTCTATGGTCTTTCCCAGGCCAACGTCATCTGCAATCAGCAGATTCACTCGTGCCATGTCCAACGAACGCACCAGGGGATCAAGCTGGTAGTCCTCAATGGTTATGCCGCTTCGGAACGGTGACTGGAGATTGTTGCGATCGGCATTTGTCGCCGCTCCCCATCGCACGGCGTTGAGGAATGCATCGAGGCGGTAATTCGGGTCAATGCCAGTGATATTGGGCAAACCTGCCCTTTGAATGACCTTGGTTCCAACTTCAAGTTCCCAGATCACCTGAAGCTCTTCGCCCAGCGCATCCTCCTCCAAAGACTCCAATGAAACCAAATGTTGGGTTTCGTTGATTCTGCCAGTCAGCGAACCAGCCTCTACTTGGGTGACAACCCATCTTCTTCTTCGGACTTCTGCCATCTGCCCACTTTCCGGCAGTTGGGAAAAGGTTGTGTTCTCTGACATTAATTGTTCTCGCTAGATTGCTGCAATTCCTTCACATGCTGTTTGATGCTCAGACCAATAATCTTGCCCAGCTTGACGGGGACAGCATTGCCTATCATTCGACCTACTACGCGCTGATTCATGGCCTGGCCTTCAGGAATGAACTGATAGCTCTTCGGGAAAGTCTGAAGCAACGCGCCTTCCCGCAAGGAAATGGCCCGATCCTGCTCCGGGTGTCCAAAACGTCCATTGCCAAAGCCAAAGAACTGCGTGGTCATTGTCGGCGACGGTTCATCCCAGCTCATTCGCCCATAGACACTTCCGTATGTGCATCCCGTGTCTTTTTTGTGGCATTCAGCAATGAGTTCCTTCGGCCAGTCTCGCCATGAGCTTCCTGGCTTTGAGGCACGTATGCGCCGGATATTCAATGGGGATAGCCTTGGGCACTGGTGCATTGGGTCATTGGGATCCTTGCCCCCAGCCTCAAGCGGCGGCTGGTCCCCGATGGCATCCCGAACAGTAAGAGGCGTTGCATTGCACTCTTCCGGTGTCAGTAGCCTGATTTCGCCGAGGCGCGAGGCAAGCAGCACAAGGCGACGGCGCCTTTGGGGGATTCCATATTCGACACAATCAACAATAGTATGATTTACCTTGTAGCCAAGTTCTTCCAATGTGTTTTTGAAATTCTCAAAGACATCCTGTTCCGCCAGACCAGGCACGTTCTCCATGGTGACCAGTTCAGGCAAGAGCAACTTTACCATTCTGGCAAATTCATTTAGAAGAAACCATCTGCCATTGGCATTCTGGCTTTCAGCATTCCTTTTCTTCAGGTTGTATGTGGAAAAGGTCTGGCATGGAGCGCACCCTGCCAGCAATTTTAACTTTCCCTCGCCAAAGCATTCCTGCAAATCCTCTATGGTCAGTTCAGTCACTGATTTGGAAATGAATTTGGCGCGATTGTTTTTCTCGTACGCATATTGGCAGGCACGATCAAGGTCAACTCCAGCTTTGACTTCAATGCCAGCCTGAAGCAACCCATGGGTCAATCCTCCGGCTCCGCAGAATAGGTCCACGGCATCAATTTCATGCGTCTCCCGCGATTTATGTACTGACAATACCTTCATCTGCTCTTGTGTCTCGCTCAAGATGTCATTTGAGCATATTGATCCGTCCAGGCAAACAGTTGATCCTCTTGTTGGTTTTCCTTCGGGAAAGTATCATTCTATCACGTAATGTAACGTACGAGTAAAGAATTACTATTGATTTTTACCTGAAATTA
>JAGVUR010000051.1 GCA_019136135.1 Verrucomicrobiota bacterium | reverse complement strand
CCGGGTGGATACTTTACGCCTTCGTCATGTCCAGATTGCTCAAGAAGGCACCTAGGGTGGCTGCTCCACACCCTCGCGAATCCGAATACACACCATAGGGCACCCGGGGTGGTCTTCTAGGAAGTGCTTTCGGTTCAGGAAGGACACCCAAGGTGGTATGTTTACGCCTTCGTCATGTCCAGATTGCTCAAGAAGGCACCTAGGGTGGCTGCTCCACACCCTCGCGAATCCGAATACACACCATAGGGCACCAAGGGTGCCTCTTCCTGATTCAAATGCGCTCTATAGGAGGCACCCGGGTGGATACTTTACGCCTTCGTCATGTCCAGGTTGCTAAAGAAGGCACCCTAGGTGCCATCCTCAAGGTTACACGGCAGAATGTGCTTCGGACAGCACCTTGGCGCTACTCCACACCCTCGCGAATCCGAATACACACCATAGGGCACCCAGGGTGCCTCTTCCTGAACCAAATGCGCTCTATAGGCACCTAGTGTTGATTAAATTCGAATACGTTTTTTGAAGATGTTTGGGCTTCGCGCAAGTTTTCTTCCATTCGAACGGAACCGCCCTCTCGTTGCAGGCGACGTGAACCTGTTGATGGTTGCCCGAAAGCTTGTGGGCGGACTCGAAGCCAGTTCTGCCGCCTTTCGATGGCCTGGATGCGAGGATCAGTTTTCTGGCTTGGTCATCTGGAGGTCAAGTTCCAGTCTCAGGCCCAATTCCTTATTTCTGAGCCACCTGTATTCCTCGGCAGGAAGTTCTTCCGTGAACGTCTTGAACAGCCTGTGATAGCGTTCTCGGAACTTAAGGGAATTCTTGGCGATGTTCATCTTGTATTCCTCGGCTCCGAAGGAAGCGGTAGTGATGCCTTCAAAATGATACATCTCGATGTCAGGCGTGTAGGCAACCTCGAAACCACCCAGCCTTGCCCTGATGCACAAATCAAGATCCTCGTATTGGACGGGATGGAACAATTCGTCCAGGTATCCGACGCTGTCACGCAGATCCGTCCGCATCATCCAGCACGCGCTAATCAGCGACCAGGTTGGCCAGTAGCTCTGGTAGCGCGGATCGTCTCGGTCGGCTCCGCGTCCGCGGAAGGCGACACGCCCCATCCGGTTGATGCTCACCCCTGCGCATTGGATCTTGTGGGGCAAGTACGGATAGATGATCTTCGGCCCCAAAATCCCCAAGTTGGGTCGTTCATCAAAATGCCGAATGAACCTGGACAGCCAATCCGGCGTGCATACAACGCAATCGTTGTCCATGAAAACCGTGTACTTGCTGGTCGCCTTTGCCCAGGCTTCGTTTCGCGCCAACGAGCACCCCTTGTTCTCCTCGTTCCGCCACGTGGTCAGCTCAATTCCCGCCTCCTTGAAGCGAGGCATGAACTCGCGGATCAACTCCGGCGTCCCGTCATCCGAACAATTGTCAACCAGGAACATTTCCCAGGGTTTGGTTTCGGCGGCGAGCAACCCTTCCAGGGCATGGCGTGTGAAATCCATCCCGTTATGTGCCAGCATCACAATCGACACGTCGCAAAAGCTCATCGTCTCTGCCTCCTCGTCATGGGCTAGTTTGTTTCGTCTCAATCCTTGTTTCTCGGCTTGATGTACCTGCATTTCGGGAAGGCGGAACATCCGATGAACGGTCGTCCGCGCCCCATTCTCCTGACCAGCGGCGCGCCGCAGTCGGGGCATGTCTCATCAAGTTTTTCAGGGGGCGGGGGCGCTTCGCCGATGCCTGCCAAGCGAGCACGTTCCTTGTAGTCGGGAATTTGGCTCTCGTACTTGACCAGCATCTTGCGCAAGGCATTCAACTGGCGATCGCTCAAATTCCCCTTCTGCTCGTATTGGCTGACAAGCGACTTGGCAAAATCGTGGTCGTCAAAATTCTTCCTTCCGGCCCTGGGCGGCGGTTGCCTCCATTGCTCGATATCCTTGACCATCGACAACAGCGTCTCGATTTTCTGCACGGTCTCCTCGCTTGGAGGCGCGATGGCGATTCTCTTCGCAGCCGTCTCATCTGCATTGCCTTCCTCGGCATTTGCCGCTGCTCCCTGCTCCGTGGAGGATTCGCCTTGCGCAGGAGCGAGCGTGGCACCAAGGGCAGTAACCAATTCAGCATAGTCCTGGATTTTTGCGGCGTACCTGGACGCAATCTTCAACAATGCTTGCAACTGACTGTCTGACAATGCCTTGCCAGAATCGGCCTGACGCCACAGGGACTTGAAGAAACGACCGTCGTCGTACGTCCTGGTACCACGTTTCACAGGCGCTTCCCAAGTCAAGTCCTTCATTGCCTCGAACAAAGCCTTCAACGGAGCTGACATCTCGACCATCGGCTGCTCGACCTGATTCGCCAAATCTTCAGCGATTTCCTTGACGGCTTCCCCGTATCCATGCTCATTCAGCCAGTCTTGCAACGCACCATGTTGATTGACATACCTGGCACACATCGTCAGCAACGCATTGGTCTGCCGTTCGGTCAAGTCCTTGTCCTTCTTAAGCTGGTTATTCAAGCTGGTGCAGAATTTTGCGTCATCGTAGGTTTTCCCGCCACGCACAACAGGTTCTTCAAAGGCGAATCCATCGCCAAAGAATGCCAGGAGTTCTTTGGCGTCATCCTTCGAGAGGTGCTGGATCGAGCTTGGGCGCGATTGCTGCCAGCCCTGGAATTTCTTGTAGAAGGACTCGAGCATCTCAACCCAGTTCCTTGTACCTGCCTCCACGTCATCCAGCGCATCTTCCATCTGGGACGTAAAGCCGATGTCAAACAGTTCTGGCATCTGCTGGACCAGGAAATCATTGACCTGGAAACCAAGCTGCGTCGGAGCCAGGCTGCTCTTGTCCTTCGTCACGTAAT
>JAGVUR010000192.1 GCA_019136135.1 Verrucomicrobiota bacterium | reverse complement strand
AAAACGGAAGGTAAATTCCAGAAAAAATCAAAAAATTCAACGCTTTCTACTCCCGACGCCACTTGACATTTTCATAACGGGGTTACTTATGATGCCAGCTCTCCGAGCTTAATATATTGCGCTGGAAGGACTTATGCCTTATAAAAGAGATATGTTTTCCTACAAAAACCGATTAAGAGGCGAAAACAACCTGACGCCTATGGGGCTTCAGCCCGGGGATAGGATGCCCCCATGCCGGGCGCCTTGTAAAGGCGCTACGAAAGACTGGCGCATTTCAATTCGCCAACATGGTAAACGGAACGAACTTTATAAGCATTTGAAAATCAATGCATCAGAACTGAATAGCTAGTCTCGGCTGCTTCTTTAGGATGCCAGGTCGATTTTTCCTGGAATTGGCGAATTTCCAGTGGTTGCTTGCTCATCCAAGACTTTCGGCAAAAGATCAAGCATCGGCGTTATTCTTGCGCGCGGCAGCGGTTAATGCCCAAGTCAGAGCAACTGCAGCGATGCAAAGCACGAGATACAAGACCCAGCGCGGGAAGGTGGAAGCTGGGGTCGGCGACTGCAAGGGGATGGGAACGCCCTTGCGTTCAAGCAGGGTCGCCTGCTGCGCCGATGTTTTCTGCATGGCTTCGCGAATCAGTTCCGCACTGCCATAATTTGGCTCTGCGCCGTCGGGTTCCGCCGTCAAGCGGCAGGGCAATTGCTCCGCCTCCACAAAAAACAACAGGCGGTATGCTGGAATCAGGTATTGGATTTTCTTCAACTTCAGGGGTGGATTGTCATCATCCTGGAAAATCACCTGCAGAGGGCCTTCCTCTTCCGGTGAAAAGCGCAACTCAAGATGATTTTTCCGATAGCCCGGCAAGTCAATGGCCCAGATACGCTCCTCTGCAAGAAGCATGTTTTTCTTTTTAAATACCCGGACTATTCTGCTGAAGTTGGCCTCGGCACTGTCGATTCGGATTCCGCAAACAGGAAAACAGGCTGGCGACAGTTCAACGCAGGTCTGCTTTTCGTTGGGTACATTCCGAACCGTGAATTCACCACTGTCAACCGTCAACCAGCAGGGCCTGTCCTCTGCCTGCCGCTCATGAACTTTCCAGAAGCGCACGCGCTCGATCTTAAAGGCCTGCGTACGGATTTCAGTAGCTGCAACCGTCTCGACCGCCTCCTCCTTATTCCAAGTTTGGCGCACGGAGCGCAATTCCGCCTGCCGTTCCAAAGCCGCCAGGGAAATCATCACCTTGAATCTACGGCATTGACGGCTGTCAAAAGTCAAATCCACATTGCGCAGCCGCAAGACACGGCTACTATCGAAGATAAAACCATCCTTCAGCAGGCTATGCCAGGCGCCATCCTCCCAACCAAGAATTTCGACTGACTGCTCGAAATCCTCTACGCCGGTCTCTATGCTCAAGCCATTGGGTTGAGGCGATTTTTCGTCCAGTTCAAAGTGCAGCACCAAACCGCCCTGCCCAATTTCCCGAACCACGGTCGCCGTGCTTTTACATTCGTCTTGTACGCGAACTGTGGCGCTGCTCTTGATCTGTTCCCGCAACCAAGGAACTGCTTTGCCATGCCGGTCAAGAATTCTCAGGCGTTCCGGACGCCCACCTAGTGAAATCAGGGCTTCAGCCGGCAACTCCAGGCTCAGCAAAGCGCTAGATGCCCCAGTGGGCACCGCAATCTCGTATTCACAGAGGGCCCCCTTGGCTGCAAACGACAGCAAACAACAGAGAAATAGGAAAAATATCTGTTTCATGCTTGATCCTTAGGTTCCGTTTTCCAGAATTTCAGGTAGATAAATGCAGCTCCCATCAGCAGCAAGCCGAAGAGCAGGAAGGCCACCACCCGGTAGAGCGCATCCAAACGCCTCAAATCGTATAAAAAAACCTTGCCGACGACAAACAGGAAGATCCCCAACCCGAGATAGCGCAGCCAGGGAATGTCTTTCTTCAGTCCATGGTAAATAAAGCAGAAAGCGAAAGTACCCCACAATACTGAGATTCCGCCACCCATCAGCTCAGGCAATCGATTAGCCAGAACCGTATTCAACTCCCAGGTCGAATAGATAAACAACAGTACAGGCCAGAGAAAACCGCAAATCTGCCCCAGCTTCTTTTCATGCCCCCAGAGAAAATTCCTGAAGTAGAGGATCCCCAGCACAAGGAAACCGAAATTCAGGGTGCGCATGGCGCTGTCCCGCCAGAGGAACTCGCCGCTGACATAGAGTAGTCGCCAATTCGGACCGAAGCTCAAAAAATCAAAGAAGAAGGTTTTCAACAGTATTCCCATAAGGAGCACCAGGAAGAAAATGCGCCAGATATGTTGACCCTCGGCTACTTTGAACATGGGCAGAACTGCGACGGCAGCCAGCACCCAGAGCGCCGTCAGCGCTGCCGGACGGAAAGGCAAATAACAGAAGCCGATCGTGCGGTAAACTTCAAAATTCAGATACAGGAAAAGCAGGATGAAACCGCAGGTAAGCAAGGCGGTCGGCAAGGCAAAGGGCAAAGTCCTTTCCTTGATATCGCTGCCTTCCGGAACAGACAAGGTCCCTTCCGGTGGAGGACGCCGGCTGATTCTGGCGGCAGCCGCAAGACAGGCTATGGGTACCATGAACTGAACGACGCGCTCAACAAATCCACGCCAGAAAGTCGTTGCGTCCACATCGAAACGCGTAGGCTCGCCAAAGATAAATGCCCCTCCTAGATCATGGAAGGCAAAGCGTTCCAGGCAGATAATAAACAGCAGCCAGGCAATGCCCCGAAGGAAACGGCTGTTCAGCGAATATCCCAGCCAAAGCATCAGCAGAGCCTGCATCGCCCAGGCCGCCCCCAACCAACGCGCGGAAAACACAACTGGAAAGGTCAGCGTCAGGAAGAAAGCCGCCAGCCCAAGGAAGGACAAGACCAACCCCTTGTCGCGAAGCTTCCTGCTCATGAACAAGTACGCATGGGCAATATAAAACACCGTCAGCCCAAGAGTCAATGGAGAATACCAGAGCCGCTCCGACGTCATCTTCCCGATCAACAGGCAACTACTGGAAAAAAACAGGGCGGCATTTCCCAAAAGTGCGCAGACCTCAAGCACGGTAGCCGGCAGGCGATGGCGAACATTGTGCACAAAAACAACCGTCGAATAAAGAATGAAGAACAGGATCAACGCCACCATCAATACCGGGAAATCCTCCTGGCTGAAATGCTTTGCGCTTGCCAGATGATAGAGCGTATAGCAGAACAGCATGCTCAGCCAATTGAGCGGGAGCCAGCCACGCCGAATCGCAAGCCATAAAACGCCAATCCCCAACAACAGCATGTAGGAAAAAAGACCCGGGAAATTTTTCGTGCCGGTACTAAGCATGATCGGGGTGCCATAGCCTCCGAGAATCGCAATGATCGCCACGGCCAGCGTATTGAAGCGGTCTGCTATGAAGCCAGCGGCGATTGTGGTCAAGACCATCAAAATGGCAGCAACGATCGCCGGAGCCAAATGATACATCGCGCTTAACGCAAAGGTGCTGAAATAAAACATCACCAATGCAATTCCCAAGATAGCCTGCCCCAAACGATAATAAACGCCATGCTGCAGACGAATCCCGAAAAACAGCAGGACCGCAGCAGTGATATAGCTGAGAATCACCCGTCCTTCCGGCCCCAGCAACCCACGGTCAATCGACAATTTCAGCATGAAGGCCGCCGTAAACAAAATCACCAGGATACCGGCTCGCAAAAGCCAAGTGGCAGCCAGCAGTTTTTCCGCAGAACGCCCCGACTCTTCCGGCGACTCGAACTGCCCATACAAAAGCCAGTTCTTCACAGAGCGCATCCGCTCTTTAACTTGTTCGGCAATAACAGCAGGCAATCCAAAGGGGCGAGCCGGCTGCGGCTCTTCCTCCGGCAGCGATGGTGGAGCTTCCAAAACCGGCCCTTCTTTCAGTGGCAAAGGCTTCTCCTCAAACACTGGAACCAGCGGCGGAGTTTCAACAACCGGCTCTTGCGCCGGCAAGGGTGGCGGAACTAAGGGAGCCGGCTCTTCTTTCAATGGCAAAGGCTTCTCAGGTACTGGCAAAGGAGCTTGCCCAGCTTGTTGCAATGCCGCAGCCAACTTTGCCGCCTTTTCTTCAGGTGCAAGGTCTGCCACAGGCCGATCTGCCGCCTTTTCTTCAGGTGCAAGATCCTTATGGAACCTTTCCATCAAATGCAGCAGCGCATTGAGACGATTGAGGATTTTTACCAAACAAACCAGCAGGGCTATAGGCAGGAAGGCCACGGCCAGGATTGACAGCAGGACCAGGACTTGTTCAGCAAAAAACTCGAACATAAACGCATCATCTCCAGTTGAATGAGGATACCACGTTTTGAAATAATCAAAAGATATTGCATCAGAAACTATCTGTCAATTGAAAAACATGGGTGTTTACTGACTTTTCTGACCAGTCTGATCTGTCAGCGAGGCGTAATCCTCCATCAATTCAGGATAGGATTTGGCTATCGCCTGGGCGCCGGATATCACCACGGGAGACTGTGCGATCGCCGAAGCGACGCAAGATGCCATCACCAGGCGATGGTCGTTGAAAGAGCGGCATTGACCTCCAAGCAAACTTCTGCTCCCACGAACAAGCAAGCCATCCGAAAACTCATCGACATCGCCGCCTAAATCACGCAACAAAGTAGCCGTGCTGGATAATCGGTCGCTTTCCTTCATGCGCAAACGGCCAGCTCGGACAAAACGCGTCTCACCAAGGCAGCCGCAAGCAACAACGGCCAAAACAGGCAACAGATCGGGAGTTTCCCTGACATCAACCTCAATCCCGTGCAAATCGCCGCCTGCCACCCGAATGCCGTTGCTGGTCACTTCAAGTGAACCACCGAAGCGGCGCAAGATGTCCACGATAAGCTTGTCGCCCTGATGCGATGACAACGACAGGTTCATGACCTCGATTTCACCAGCCAATACACCCCGGCATAGCCACAAGGCGCCATTGGACCAGTCGCCTCCGATGGCAAGCTCGCCAGGACTGCGATATGCCTGGGCGCCGGGAATCGACCATCCTTCCCTCATGCGTTGGACAAATACGCCAAACTGTTCCTGAATCGACAGCGTCATGTCCACATACGTACTTGACTCCAGCGCCGTCGTCAACCGAAGTTCGCTGTCGCCCGATAACATTGGCAAAGCCATCAGCAAGCCACTTATGTACTGGGAACTTATATTGCCGGGCAATTCGTAGATGCCAGGACGGAGGCGACCGCCAATCTGGAACGGAAGCCGATCCTTGGAGAATTCCATTCCGTTCGCGCGAAGCACGGCAAGCAATTCACCCAATGGGCGTTCGGGCAGGCGTCCTTGCCCTTGGCATAGGATGGGTTCTTTCCGATTGCGGATGGTTCCCAGCAAGGGCAGCATGAACCGAAGCGTCGAACCGCTTTCCATGCAATCCAGGACATCGCCGGCCATGCCGGTTGCCGGACTGACGATCATGTCGCAGCCATCGCGGCGAACGCTTCCCTTCAGCAAGCCCAACCCGCCGATTGTCGCCACGATGTCTTCACCCAGGGTGCCTGCCACGCCCTTCAAGCGGGTCGGTTTTTCGCAAAGGCATCCCATCAGCAATGCGCGATGGAGTTCCGACTTGGATGCACGGGCTATAATGCGTCCCGAAAGCGCGCCTGGCTTGAACTCAAAAGTATCGGCATCCATGCGTCAATTCCTAGCGGATGCTATTGATGATTGCGGACGCGGTTTTTCCCCAGCGCTTCCAGGTCATTTTTTCGGCCCATTGCTGACCAGCCTCGACCAATTCTTTTGCCAGGCTCGGGGTCTCCAGAACAAGGCGGATATTTTTCGCCAAATCGTTCGCATCACCAACCTTGAACGTCTGCGCAAAGCCGCCTCCCGCCTCGATCAGCGCCGGATGGTCGCTGTGCAACACAGGCACTCCTGAAGCCATTGCCTCCAGGACCGGCATCCCAAAACCTTCCTCCAGCGACGGCATCACGAACAGTTCGGCATGCTGGTACAACGCCGGCAAATCCTTGTCCGGCACGTAATTCAGCCAAATCACCCTCCCAGGACCACGCCAATTCTTCATCCTAGATACCAACTTGCCGCACTTCCAAGCGGGACGGCCAACGACGACCAACGAGGCGCCAATGTCCCGGGCGCATGTCGCGTAGGCGTCCAAAAGCGTATCCAAGCCTTTCTTCGGCTCGATGTTGCTGACAAATAAGATGTACGACTTCTCGTGGGGAAGACTGTTAGGCCAACGCTCCATGTACGAAAACCGCTTGTAGTTCACTCCAAGGGGAGCGACGAATATCTTGCGCATCGGAATCTCCAGGACCGCAGCGACGCGATCGGCGACGTGCTTTGTCGATACGATGATGTTGTTTGCCTTTCTTGCCGATCCCGGCAACAGGAGCTTCATGTGCCAGGCGTTCAAGGTCGAACACAGTTCAGGACGTTCCAACGCAATGATATCGTGCACGTTCAGCACGTAGGGAATCGGGCAATCCAAGGGAGCCGTATAGGCAAAGGCATGCAGGATATCGGCATCAAGTTTCTTCAGCAAGGACGACATCCGGAATTGCTGCCAGAACACGCGCCCCAAGGGAGTCGCAACGTATGAAGGAACGGGAGCCAACTGGGCATTCGACGCCTTGGCTATAGTCGTCAACGGAGAATGGGGAACGGATAATACCGTGCGCGAATGCCGTTTCAACGATTCCAGCTCAACCTCGATCTCACGCAAAACTGAATTCTGCACACCGGCAAACGGGGGGCGCACAACCGTCCCGTCTAGCACGATATGCTTGCCTTGTCCTTTACTCATCGGCATTTCCTCCTGCAATCCTTAATGATCCATTGTTATTCTACTGGTCGCTCTCCTATCCCGATCCGCATCTCGTCGGAATTCCCCCTCAGCTCCGGCGCATACATGCCCGTCACCGTCGTGGGCAGCGCATTGAACACGCCGGGTATCTCGGCGCGAAGGCGATACGACAGGCTGTGGCGGCCGCGAGGCAACTGGCGGAAGTACATCATGACGCACTTGTCGCGATACTCCATGTACGCGCCAAGACCGCCGGCAAACGAATACCCGGAACGAAGCTCGACCGCCTCGGTTCCCGCCGCCTTCATGTCCTCAAGCATCAGGTACTCGTAGTCGTTCTTGCTCTCCAGAAGCAATTCGACCTCGAGCAAGTCGCCGCTGTTCACCGTGTCGCCGTACGACAACGCCGTGCGCTCGTAGCGCTCCAGCCGCTTGCCGACTATCTGCCCTTCCGCCCCGGAGGTCGACACCTCGGCGTCCTTCCGAACCAACCGCCAGATCCGGCGCTCGACCTTGACCTCCAGGCCCGCCTTCCCGATCCGCTCCTCGAGGCTGAAGTAGGACAGCGCCGTCGTGAAGTACAAAGGACCTCGGCCCGTCTTGCGGATCGTCAGCTTATGCGAACCGGCGCCCAGGGCTTCGCCGGATACCTGGCAGGCCAATGCCGACGTGAAGATGGACTTGGCTTCGATCCGTTCGCCTCCGATCGGCTTCCCGTCCAAAAGCACCTCGACGGCCATGTCGGGCTTCGTCTCCCCGGTCGCCTTCAGGTACGCGGTGAACGCATCCAGGCAGGCTGCCGTGTCCCGCGTCGAGTTCCAGTACGTGGCGTGCTTCCTGTTGTTCAGCAGGTACTTCACGAACATCGGTGCCAGGTCGCCCTTCGGCTCGGTGGCGACAAGCAGCTTCAGGTAGGCGGCCTGGGTCTCGATGCTGTCGCCATACCAATACCACCACCAACCGCCGGTTTCGATCAGGGCCGTCTGGTTCTCCGAATCGACCATGACATACTGGCGAAGGTTCTTCAGCACGTCCTCAAGCATCGTCTTCTCGCCCAGGATGTGCAAGCCAAGACCGAACAGCGACAGGCCATACTGGCTCAAGCTCGCCTTGTCGCGATACAGGATCGCGCTAAGCTCGGACATCCGAGGAGACTTCTCGCCGACTTCCGCCAGCACGCAATAGGCCAAGGCGTCCAAGTTGTCGGCACGGCTCCTGTAGTCACGGTCATCTTTCTTGAGCTTGAAGCGGCGGAGCTGCTCGTCCACATGGCCTGTCATCCACGACTTGCCACGTATCAAGGCGCCTTCGTCAACCTTGACCCCGTACGCCTTCGCGGTGTTCAAGCCCCGGAGGACCTGTGCCGTCGTATGGCACCACGAGCGCTCGCCAAAGCCGCTGAACCAGCCCCAGCCGCCGTCGCTGCATTGCATGGCCAGCAGGTCGCGGACGCCCTTCGCGACCATCGCATCCAGCTCGTCGTCATCGAACACGGGATTCTTTAGCTTGTTCTTTTGCCACTGCGCCTTCCTCTCGTCCGCGCCGCCGAGTTCCTGGGCATTCAGGTTCGCCTTCGCCTCCTTGACGTCCTCCAGCGACAGCCCCAGGTCCCTCAGCATCGCCCGCGCCTGGACTGCGGGCAGGAAGCGGTTCAGCGTCTGCTCCGTGCAACCGTGGGGGTATTCGGCCAGGTACGGCAACGCATCTACCATCGCCAACGCAAGGGACGGACTCCAGCGGACGACAAGCTGCGTCGATCCTTCCCGGCGTTCCTTGGGGACATCGAGCGTCATGGTGCATTCCGTCTCCTCGGGCTTCAACGAACCGCTTGAGGAGACCAGCTTCGAGATCCCATGGACCAGGACGGGGAAGCGCTGCTCCATCCCATCGGAATCGGCATCGCTTTTCGCGGTCATCCGGACGACCGCCTCGCCGCTGGAAACCACCTGCACGCGCCAGTCGATCCGCGCCTCGCCGCCGGAAGATACCTTGACGCGGCGGACGCGACCGTCCAGGCAGCGCAAGATCCCCTCGTCGACGTCCAGCTCGACCGAGACCTCCTTTCCGGACGGCAGGTAATTGTGCACGATCGCGCTCAATACCACCTGGTCGCGTTCGACGAAGAACCTGGGCGCCTGCATCCGAATCAGCAGATCCTTGGTGGTGATCAGCTCCGTCGAGCCTTCGCCCACGGAGGTTCCCGCCCCCATGGCCCAGACCTTGACCTTCCAGGTCGTCAGGTTTTCGGGCATGGGAACCTGGATGGTCGTCTCCCCGTTTTCATCCGTTTCCAGGGAAGCGATCCACAATGCCGTATCCGCAAATTCCTTCCTGACTGTGATTCCTTCCGCCCCGCCTCCGCCTGCCTCATCCATGCCTACTACCAAAGCCATGGCATCCGACTTCATCTCGGCTGCCGGCGCCGGCGCGGCAGCCGGACGCGCAGCCTTAGCCATAGCCATCCCCATGCCGCCGTCGACGGCATCGATTTCAAGACGATTTTTTCCTGACCTTGCCATATTGCGTCGCAAGCCTAACGTTCTTCTACTTCGCATCATGTACGCATGTGAATCTTCCTCCTCATCCTCGATGCCAGCCAGGAAAGGCTCCAATGGAGACAAGAACATCAACATTCGCGGCTCGTTTTCAAGGTATATCGGCATGAAAAGCCTATCCCAGCCGTATGTTGAGCCCATATTGTGGTAGCGAACCCATTTCCAGAAGAACTCCTTGATGCTTCCAATGTTGCTCCCGCCTGAGATGTACTCCACGGACTTGTCATAGACCGATACCGCAATGCTGCCACGATAGGCCTTCCCCGCCAAGTCCCGCAAGCGAATCCGCACCGAGCCGCGTTCGCCAGGCTTCAACTTGCTGCTGGCGGATACGACCTCGACGTCCAGGACCTTCTTGACGGGCGGCACCGCAACCTGGCAAATCGTCCGATGGACGACGCCGTCCATCACGCAGTAGGCGTCGATGAAGAAATTCGGCATGTCGCCCGCAACCACGGGAATCTCAACCACCCGGCTCTTCCCGCCCATCGATATCACCTGGGGAATCGTGATGCATCCGTTCTCGCTGCGGGGGGACAGCATCACCGTGGCATCGCTCTTCTCGGCGTTCACCAGCAGGCGAACCGTCTCCCCGGGGGCGTATTCGGCCTTGTCGGCAATCAACTCCAACCCCTTGTACTCGAAATCACGGCCGTCGAAGCCGGGGCCGATGATCGTAAACAGCAACCCGGCCTCGACTTTCCGTCCCTTCGAATCCGTCAGCTCCCATCCGAGGCGATACTGCCCCGCCCTGCTCGCGCTGATCGTTTGCCTTCCCTTCCCGTCCTTGTCGGCACCCAAGTCCCATTCCCGCTCGACCAGCTCCTTCAACTCGCCATCGGCGCCACGGACAATTCGATACAGCGTCAGGCGACCACTGCCGGAAACCGGCTCCCCACTCAAAGTCCGCCCCTGGACCGACACGCCTATGGGCTTGCCCACCTCGCCATAGCCGCGATCCAGCCACAGGTGCGCCTCGAAGGGCTGCCGGGCGACCATCACGCTGCCGTTCCCGACAATGGTGCGGCGGCTGCTGTCCGTCACCTCGACCTCGATCTTGTACTCGTGATCACGGTCACCGAAATTCTTTTTCGCGGACGCCGTATCGACGTTCACCGCCAGCCGCCCTTGCCCATCAAGCTTCATCTTTTGTTGGAGCACCACTTCAGGGGGTTGGTATCTACGGTAAACCATCCATGGATGGACAGGGCGGCATTTGCCCCAGCGTTCCCAGCCAGGATACCAGTCGTAGTCGCCCCAATACCACCAGTACCCCGGACCGTAGCACCAATCCCATGGGCGAACGGGCCACCATGTCGCCTGGCGGGCGATGCGCAGGACCTTCACCGACACGTCGGCGTCCGTCACTGGCGCGCCAAAGTAGTACTTTGCCTCGACGTTAAACGAAAACGCCTCGCCCAGCAAAGGCCCGTGCGTCGGGGCCTTCACCACCACCTCGTACTCGGGCTTCTTGTATTCCTCAACCCTAAACGACCCATAATGCCGTGAATCAAGCTGCAAGCTGTACGTGCCCAGGGAGCAGCCGGGCTTCAGGGCATACTCGCCTGAGACCCCATTGTAGGCATCCCGCTTCAAGTCCAGTTCCGCGACCTTCTCGCCGCGGGCGTCGGTAATCACCACGTGATGCTTGTCAGTACCAAACCCCAGGTCAAAACCGCTTGACTGGTAGTCCGTGCTGCCTAGCCAAAACTTGAACTTGACCACCTGCCCCGGACGATAGACGGGACGGTCCGACAGGAAGAAGCCCTTGATTTTCTCGTTGCCCGAGCGCCTTCCGTAGCCAGGCATCGACCCTAAATCGTTCCATGTGAAATCGCTTCCTCCACGATGCAAACCAACAAGCCATTGACCCGTCTCCCGCCACTCGCCTTTCTCCAACGGCTTGAAGTTAAAGGCTTCCCGTGGCACCACCACCTTCCCCTCGGAGTCGGTCTTCGCCTTTTGCCGGTTGACCTCGGAACGAACCGTTTTCGTCTTGTCGTTCCAGCAACGCCGGAAGCCAAAGAATTCAAGCTCTTCCCCGGGGACGGGGCGACCGCTCGCCGCCTGCAGGACCTGGATCAGCAAGCCAGCCTCGCTCTCGACCAAAGGACTGGCAAGTAGCAGGACCGAACGGACGTTCAACACGATCCTGACCTCGTTCCCGCCTGCGATCCGGCAATACATCACATACCATCCCGCCTCGCACAAGGGAGTCGTCAGCGTGCTCTCCGTGCAAAAATGACCGCTCTTCGGCGACAATGCCACATCCCAGCGGGCCACCTCGTCACCCAAATACTTCTTGTCCCAATCAGGCACGGCTCGGACAAGCCCTTCAAATGACAAATCATAATAATAACGATTGCCCTTTATCGTAACGTTCTGGCATTTCGCCTCGAAGTCCTCCTTGATCTTCAAGGCGTCAAGCTTTCGGATCCAGCATGTCGCCTTGGTTGCATTCCTGTACGCCAACTGAACCGTCACGGGAGAACCGGCCACTTGCGGGCGCACCGGCTTGAAACTGCACCAGGAACCACGAAGCTGATCCACCTCTTCCATCTCTCCCCCGCCAGCCGCACGGAAGGCATCACACCACTCCAGCGCCTGCTCGTATTGGCAGCGTTTCATGTAGATTTTGCCCAAATCCCTGGCAATCACCTGCTCAAGCGCTCTGTCCACCCCCTTAAACTCATTGTAAAGCGACTTGTACATCCCGATGAACGCAATCTCGGGGGGGAGCTTGACACGGCGAGGCCCCGTGGCAAGCCAAAGCACGGATTCGTCGTCAGCCAATTGGGGTGCTGTGCTAAGCTCCCGCAAGTCGCCAGTACTCATGCCGGAGATCCAGCCATCAGCGGCATCATACACCTGGCTAAACCATTCCGCCATCTTATAACGAACCCAGCGAGATTGATGAACATCGCCGACTTCAACCTGCTTCTGCAATGCCCATAAGTAACGCTCACCGTCATTCTTGCATTCCTGCCAGGTCTTCCGAAGCCGAAACACCAGAAATCCATCTTCCCCGTCAACGGGAATCCCTTCGGAGCCTTCGCCTCTCAAGGCCTCGTTCAGATAATCGGGGGCAACGGACAAGTCGGTCAGCAAATGCAGCCGGAAATCAAAAAGATAGTTGCCCGATAATTCATTGAGCACATTGGCTAGTGCGTCATAGAATACCCAGGAATCCGGTCCCTCGACCTTGTCCATCACACCTGTCAACAAACGCAAGGAACGAATGCAATCATGGTATTCGACATGTAGCCAACGCCCGGAACGATGATGTCTGCCACCTCGATGAAATGCACCGTCATGAACTATGCCGCCGTTTGGTAAAAATCTTACCTGCGCTACTTTAGTCAAAAACCGCCAGTCGTCCGCCCGCAGTGCAACATGCTTCGACCAAAACGGATCCTGCTCCTCTTGCCGCAACAGCCCAATCAGGCAGTCCACGGCTGCCGAATACGCCTTTGCAGCCTCAAATCCTCCAAAATCCTTGTCGGACAACGCCCGCTCAAAGCTCGCAAAAGCCTCGGCATAGTTCCTGGAATTCATTGAACGCAATCCGGACTCCATCTCCTCGGGACCGGTCGCCCCCTGGCATGCAAACGGAAGCAAGGCGCCCAGGACCAAGCTTGTCAACAACAACCTAAGCATGTTTGAACCTCCAAAAAAGCTGTTTTTCAACCCCTGCAAAGACAATAGCTTAAGGTATTGGCGATTCGGCAATATTGCAAACGATTAAACACAGTTGATTTGTATCGACCACAGCCGGAAATTTGTCTCTATTTCCGGAACGAATGTGGGTCTTCCGTGATTTGCCTTTGCGCCAAGATTCTTTGTTTTTCGATTTGAATGACTTGAACAAGTCCCGGCATTGGAATATACTAGTGAGTCGTTCAATAATTCTAAGGAGCGCATGCGCATGCGCGACCGGCAGGACGGGGGAAAGGTGGCCAAAAGCAACCGGAAGTGTCAACTTTACCCCAAAAAAGCAGTTGAAACTGGATTTTATTCCTAATTGATTGATTGTCAAATGGTTATAAAGTTCGTTCCGTTCACCGTGCGAGTGAATTGAAATGCGTCAGCCTTCTGTAGCGCCTTTGCAAGGCACTGCAATCATTCGGTTTCGATCGATAGTAGTACGACTCCATAGAACAGGAAAAAAACATCAAGGAGGAACTCGACATGATACTACCAGCCATGCCTTACGCAAACGTTTACCACTACGAAAAAACCGTGACTGTCTACCAAAACAAAACCGACCAGCTGCCCATCGTCGATATCTCGCTAGACGAATCAAGGCAAACGGTCATCGCTGAAGGAACAAAGGACCTCTACCAAGGACACCCGACCACGGCGCTCGGTAAAGACGGGAAAACCATTTTCTGCGTCTGGTGCATCAACCATGGCGGTCCCTGCGGACCGGCGGCAGTCTCGTACACAAGAGGAAATACATGGACAAGAATCGACCACCTGCTCCCGCCGGAATATGCGAAATCACATGCCAATTGCCCGACGCTGCAAGTCCTCGAATCGGAAAACCCCTACGCAAGACGCCTCTGCATCTTCTCAAGGAAAAAGAACAAGCTGGGTATCGTTGCAAGCGACGACGACGGAAAAACCTGGTACGAAATCCCCGAGGCAGACCTTAGTGCAATGATGCCGCCAACAGGTTGCCTCAAGCTCAAAAACGGGTCGTACGCACTATTCGGACAAGTCAGGACCGACCCGAAAGTCCAGACTGACGGCCCCAAAGACGACCAGGATGTCTGGATGGCGACCACAAATGACCTGGGTACGACCTGGTCGAAACCGACGATCGTGGCACATAAGCTCAACAAGAACCTGTGCGAACCCTTCGCCTTGAGATCGCCTGACGGAAACGAAATCTGCCTGCTGATGAGGGAAAACAGGCACGAGGGACACAGCTACATGTGCTTCAGCCAAGACGAAGGTAAAACATGGTCCGAACCAAGGGAAACAAGCTGGGGATTGTCAGGCGACAGGCACGAAGCCATCCTTTTCAAGGACGGAAGATGCCTCGTCGCTTTCAGGGACCGGGCGCCCAATTCGTCAACTTACGGACAATTCGTCGCATGGCTAGGCACCTACGACGACATCAAGAACGCCAGGCCGGGACTTTGCAGGATCCATCTGCTGAAACATCATGGAAAGGGAGGCTGGAGCCCCTGCGACACGGGATACCCAGGAGTCGAACTCCTGGACGACGGCTCGATTATCTGCACGACGTACACAAAACATTGGGACGATGAAAGGAAGAGTTCCGTCGTCTGCACGAAATTCAGACTTGAGGAGATCGATGGGTTCCTCATGGCCGCAGGAATCAAGAGGACGAATCCCTAAAATGACTGACTCTTCCACAATCACTGCCGGCAGCACCAGGAAATTCTGGGTTGACTCGATGCTGAAAATTGTCTTGCCAGTCTTGGAAAATCTGGCTGAAGACAAGTTGGTGGAGACGATGCCTGTCCGTGGCAAGCTTCCTCCTGAAGACCGCAGGCAATTCACCTACCTTGAGGCATTTGGCAGGACTTTGGCGGGCATCGCCCCCTGGCTGCAATGCGAAAGCCTTGATCCGGAAGAGGAAGCATTGCGCAATCGCACTCGGGACTTGGCATTGCGTTGCCTGGACGTGGCATTCAACCCTGCCTGCAAGGACAAGATGAACGTATCCGTCGGCTTCCAGCCGATCGTTGACGCCGCCTTCCTGGCGCAAGGAATCCTCAGGGCGCCAAAGGCACTTTGGGAACCGCTTCCCGACGATGCGAAGAAAAGGCTGCTGGACGCCATGAGGGCAACGAGGACCAGAAAACCGCCGAAGAACAACTGGTTGCTCTTCAGCGCGACCATTGAAGCCCTTCTCCATCATGCCAAACAACCGGACTGGGATCCCATGAGAATCGACTTCGCCATCACAAAGCATCAGGATTGGTACTTGGGAGATGGCTGGCATGGCGACGGACCGTCGTTCCACCTCGACTACTACAACAGCTTTGTCATCCACCCAATGATCCTCGATGTCCTCGACGAAGTCAAGGAGGAATATGCGGAATGGCAAAACTTCCTGCCGGAAGCCCAAAAGCGCGCCGCTCGATTCGCAACTCATCAGGAACGGTTGATCGCGCCTGACGGTACCTATCCCCTCGTCGGACGCTCCTTGGCATACCGTTTCGGCGCCTTCCACGCCTTGGCGCAAGTCGCCCTCAGGCAGCAATTGGAACCGCAATTGAAACCACAGCAGGTCAGGACGGCGCTGACTGCCGTCATCCAAAGGACGATGAAAAACAAGGCGATGTTCGATGGGCAAGGATGGCTGCAAATCGGGGTCAACGGGCACCAGCCCGAACTCGGAGAAAACTACATCTCAACCGGAAGCCTCTACCTGTGCTCAACGGTCTTCTGCCCATTGGGACTCGGCAAGGACAACGACTTCTGGTCGAAGCCGGACATCCCCTGGACGATGAAACAACTCTGGAACGAAAACCAATAAGCCGAATCTGCCTCGGTCACTTTCGTGCGATTGGTCAATCAAGCACAATCAACCCAAGGAAAACCATGAAAATCGGAATTGCAGGCGGCTACCTCAGCTACTACGGATTCAGCGAAGGGCTGAAGAGAATGAAGGCGCAAGGATACGAGTGCCTTGACGATGCGCTCCTCGCAAATACAGACAATGCCATCTTCTCCGCCACGCCAGCCGAGTTCGAACGGAAACTGACCGAACGTAGAAAAGAAATCGAAGACAATGGCATCATCGTTTCGCAAACCCACGGTCCCTGGAGATGGCCGCCAAAAGACGCAACCGAGGAGGACCGGAAAGAACGATTCGAAAAAATGTCGATGGCAATCGTCGGCACCGCCTTGATGGGCACCAAGAATTTCATCATCCATCCAATTATGCCATATGGTTGCGACAGGGAAAGGAATCCGCGAATGATGTGGGAAATGAACCTGGATTTCTTTGGCAAGCTCCTGGAAGTCGCCATCGCAAACGACGTAATCATCAACTTTGAAAACATGCCGATGGTCGCACTAGCAATGGCTTCAGTGCCGTCAACGCTCGATTTCGTCAAGGCGATCAACAGCCCAAACTTCAAGATGTGCCTGGACACGGGACATTGCGCAATCCTCGGAATGGACATCGGCGAAGCAGTCCGCCTAATCGGCAAGGATTACCTCCAAACACTTCATGTCCACGACAACAACGGAAACAACGACAGCCATTGGATCCCATACACGGGAGTCTGCAACTGGAGTGACTTCGCAAAGGCACTCCAGGAAATCGACTTCCAGGGAAGCATGTCCCTTGAAACATTCATCCCAAGGCAAATCCCCGACGATCTCAGGCCGCTACAAGAGCAATCGCTCTTCCAAATGGCTTGCAAAATCGCAGGACGAACATTCTGAGGAATATAAAAATCGCATTGATTTTTGTTAAAAAAAGCCCCAGGGATTGGCAACAATAGCTTTTCCCGGGGGCTTTATGCTTCTTCAGTTTACGCAAGCGAACCCATTGGATCCCAAGGATTCAAGTGTATTGGATCGGACTGGTAGGCCTTCCACTCCTCGTCAGTCAGGTACTTTTTGTCAACGACGACCTGGTAGTTGTATTCGTCAAACCACTCATCGGTCATCAGGTAGTATCCGTCCTGTCCGCTCTTGTCTCCCCAGCTGTTTTCCACCTTCCAGCGATTTGGTTTTCCGTCCACCACATTGACTCCAAGGAAGACCATGGCATGGGTCATTGCCGAGACTCCGTAGTCCAGCCGCCCTGCCTTGTCGAGTCCAAAGGACACATCCAGCAAGGGTTCGTACTCGAAGGTCTTCATGCCCATGATGCCGCGATTATCAAGAAGCATTTTCCCGACATCGCATCCGAACCAGACCGGCTCGCCGTCCGAAAGCTGGGCAATCGAAATCCGCTTCAGGGATTCTGACGGCAGGTTCAGATACTTGATGGGACGACCACCGACCACATTCCCAAGATAATCAACCGTATAGCTTCGGTTGTATGGCTTGTCAGCCGTCGGGGCATTGATGACCGAAATCCTGTCCGCAAGCTTTTGTCCCACGTATTTCTTGTAGAATTCCTTGGGGGTTATTCCAAGTTCACGGATGAATTTCTTGTCTTTGTCACGGCATTCGAAATCGAATTTTTCGGGTGGTTCTCCGAGGCAGATGCAGAGCATTCGATAGATTTCCGCCATCATTCCCTGCTTCATTTCCCGCAATTCCGCGACCTTCGCCTTTTTGGCCGCCGCAACGCGCAGCATCTTGGCATCTTCCCGCAACTTCAGGGACACCAGGCGGTTCATCATACTCGAATTGCTCGAATGAAATGTCTCGGGCATCACGCTCTTGGGAACGCAACCGTACTTGTCAACCAAGGAACAAAACATGTCCCACTGACCGCCATCTTGAATCGGATTCGACAAGATGAACGCGACCAATCGGCCTTCCAGCGGCTCCTTGACCGTGTTGATGATGCTCTCCAAAAAGAAATTCGACTTCTCGACCTTGTCCCAGAACATCTGGTAGGTCTGGGACAGCTCGAACGTCTCCAGGTTCAGCTTTTTCATGATTTCGAAGCGCATCGTGTTCAAGCCTGCGAAAAGCCAGCACCGTCCAGAGCTGTTCTGGCTTGTCACCTTCCCGGTCTTCAATTCCGTTGAAAAGATCATTGGATTGTCTATGTCTTCCTGCTGGTTCGTCGCCGCAGCACTCAGGCCACTCTTGACGACCGCATTCATGCGAATCCTGTTCACAGGATCCTGAACGAACATTTCGGAAAACTCACGGAGGCGATCAAGGGTCAACGATTTCATTTCACATTCCTTTGTTGATGGTTTCTCTACGACACGATATAAGTGAAAAATCATTCTCTAAATAATCATCACGCAAGACAAGATCCAAATCCGACAGGCGGGCAATCAATGCCTCAGGATCGTAATAGTGGCAGTGATCATAGTGATACGATGCGCGGGCATGAAGGAAATTCGCCACAGTCAGGTACGAGGACAAGGATACAAGGCGACGCATCCCCCGTACCGCAAACTCGTCGTTGTTACCCAAGGCCAAATTGAACACGCCGCTGCAATATACGATGTCGTACGTCCCGAAATCACCATCCGCAAAAACATCCTGGCACGACAGCGTCAACTCGGGATGACGACGACGGCACTCCTGCAAGATCTCTTCCGTTACGTCAACCCCAAAGTAGGACACCGATACCCCAGCTTCGCAAAGATAGACCCACAAGTCAGCCAAGCCGCAGCCAACATCCAATAACCGCAATCCGCGATCCATGGACAAATCGTCGCCAAAAGCCTCCCTCATGCACTCGACCAATATCCCAAAGCGTATCCGCTGGGATTCGGCACTGCCCCAATCCAATATATCGTAACTCTCACGATCCTTGGATACCCTCGGAGCATAATGGCGATGAATCCGTTCAAGGCGACTGTCATGCATCGTCGCAATCCTCCTTGTAAATCTCAGCACGATTCAGTACTTCGCCATAAAACTCCTCTCCGCCCAAAGACAAGGACCAGGGCTTGATAGCACCGCGACTATCGAAAAAGCACAAATCCCTCAAGCGAATCAAACCCAATACCCAGTCCAGCTGACGCCCTAACAGCATCCTCTCCTCTTCCTTCATCCTGTCCCAAATCAATGCCGATTCCATGCGACCCGATTCGCTGGCGGACAACTGACGACGGCGTGAATCCAACTCGCGCAAGGTGTTCAATTCTACTGCGTAGCGCTCGCCGAACAACTCTTCGCGACCTTCCTTCGTGCTCAGCTTCTCAAGCGTATTCTCTGCTTCGGCTTGCCTGTCCAGAATGCATTCCGCCAAGTCCATTGCCTTGTAGGTTTTCTGGCCTCCCAGCAGATCTCGCAGATAGGCTGGAGGTCGAACGGCGTTGTCCAGCGACTTCAAGCGCTCCAGGAAGCGGAATCGAACTCGCAAGACGGGAAACGAGGTCTTGTACAGCCCTGCCTTACGCAACAGGCGTTCGAATGCATAAGCGGCAGGCATGTACGCCGAACCACGATAGGGCAACGCCAGCGGATAGCCACCATCGCCACGAACATGCAAGACCAAGATCAATGCCTTGCCTACTATCCCGCAAACGCCGTCGCGTGACAACGCAGTCCTATCAAGTGAACCGTTCGTTCCGATGCGCCAACGAAATTCCCCGGATGCCAGCGACTCGCCTTCATGCTGAATGGAATCGCGAACAAGACGCCCTTCGCGATTGAAAATCGCAAAGAACGGAAGGTCGCCATTCTGGGTATTGAGTTGATTAATCTCAACCCCAGTCTCGAGAAGAGCCTGATTGTACATCGCACATAGCTCTTCGTACCGCGTCAGGAACAACGTCAACAGTCGATTTTCAGTGAAGTTCGACTCAAACAACGAGGAGGTCGTCGAGAGGGATGAACCTGATTCCAAGGATAATTCGCGACGTAGCCACGACTGGCAAAATGCGGGAAGGCGCTCCTCCTCGGGCAAGCTAACCTCGCCTAGATTCTGCAATGCCTGCCTGTACCAAACTTCCGTACGCTCCCGCGATGCAATCTCGGGAAAGCATTGGAGCATATCGGCTCGACAACGCTCAAGCAAGGAGCGTGCAAACGGCAGGATATCGACAGTCTCCAAGTCGCCGATGGTCCGATGACCGCCGACATCGGCGTAGCTTGGCCCCGTCAACTGCCAATTGTCAGAGGGCGAATAGGCGTCGTACAACTCGTCAACCGTCATTCCAAGGCGCCTCGTCAACGCTCCCAGCGACATGCCCAATGGCTTCTCGAATTCCACGACATCAAGGGGTTGCTTCCCAAGAAACTCCGTGTAGAAAAGGGTTGCTCCCCAATCCGAGACGCCGCCTCGGTAGTATCTTTCCTGGCGCAGGTCAATCTCGTCGCCTGCCTTCGAGCCTTGGCGCGAATACGCAACGTCAACGTCCTCGACACAATGGATTCCCTTGTAACCTTGACAGGACAGAGCCTCAAGCTTTGGAACCGCATCCCAAAGCACGCTACTGTTCTGATCTATCGACACGTAATCCATTCAATGGCTCTTGAAACAATAAAATCTTAATCCGTGCGTCGCTCAATCGGGGACTTCTGTCATCTTGACCTTGTCCAGCCATTTGCGCAACCAGAGTTCGCTTGGCAATCCGACTCCCATGACGGAATTCGCCTCCAGGATCATGCCGTCCAGGCGACCTTCGCGAATCAGCTTGAGACCAAGTTCGCATTGGTGTTCCATCAATTCGAGCGGAACCGGCATCCCCGTCGGAAAGTCGAACATGTAGATTCCCAGGAGTTTCTTCTGCTTGGGATAATTTGTTTCAACGAACTGAAACCATTCCTCGAGCTTGGTCAGTTCGGAGCAATTCCAAGTCCAGATTGTCAGGCCGTCAATATAATCCATGAGCTTTGGATCGACGCTTTTGAATTGAGATGCATACCAGACGACATAGAGTTCCATCTTGCGGCAAGCCTGACCCAATCCAGTACGGATTTCTCGCAGGAGTTTTTCCTGAAGCTCGGCCTTATTGGGTTCGTGCTCAAACTTCCCGAAGAAATCATCCATGAACGCCCCTGTGATATTCGGGTATTTCCGGGCCAGTTCGCAAATGAATTTCTCCTCGTTTCCGACCCTGAATCCAGCGGATCCGGTCGCTCCCCAAAGCACCTTGTCCAATCTGCAGAAGCTTTCGGCGTATCCGTATGCATCGCACGAGAACGGGACTGGGATTCCATCGCAATTGACCATGATCATATTGGGGACATCCAGCATCAGCGCGGCTTCGCCTGGAGTAATTCTGCTCCATGCGTAGTTTCGCTGGGCTCTATTCTTGCCTAGATAGATGTCGTCCTGATGGGCCCGGACACCGAAGATCCACAACTTGTCGCGTAAAACCGCCATTGTCTGTTCTCCTGGTTACTCTTTCAAACCGGTCAAAGCTTCAAATCGTTGCTTCAGGATAAAGTCTTTGTTTGCGGCCCGGTCATTGGCCAAGCGCCTCAAGTCCCGGACTTCGGATTCCAGTCGATTAAGCTCGATCAATTGCTGTTGCTGAGATTCGTCAAACACGGTTTCCAGCACGACTTTCAGTTCCGTCTTCGCCTTTGCCAAATCTTGTTGCCGCTGGGCATCGGCATCCTTGTCCTCGACTGGTTTTCCCAGGCGTTGGATTTCCCGTGCCAACTTCCTCACTTGGCATTGTTGGCGTTCCTGGCGCACCAGCCTGTCATACGTGGCTTGATCTTCGCCGCGATATGCGTCGATCTCGGCAAAGCGATCCGCCAATTGAGCAATGAAAATATCCATCGCATCGGGAAAATCCTTTCGTTTCGCCTGGATTTCATCCAGCAGATCCGGGGCATTCGTCTTGAAGAACCCGATGATTGCCTGGGGTTCCGAACCTGGGCGAACGCGTTTGAAGGCAGCTTCCAGCGTCTCGGGTTCGGCGCAAAAGACGCTTTGCCCAAGCAAAAGCAGGAAGAACAATGGAATGTAGGTTAGGATTTGCTTGCTCATTCTTTACACTCCTTTTATCTCACGCCGTCTATGTCATCGGCAGGCCTTGCATAGCCGCGGCGACCAATCGCCTCAACAGGTATCCGCTGGAAGCCCAACTTCCAAGCAGGCGAATTGGACTTCAAGCGGTAGTCGTCTTTCGAAGCATCCTCAAAACACGGATCCGCAAGCACGCTGTCAACATCATTCCCCGCATCGCGCCAGGCAGACCAATCACCCAAAGGTGTCAACTCCTTCCGAGCAGCCAAGTCCTCGCCGAAAATCACATTCCAATTGCATTCCGACATGATCGTATCCCGCCACGCATTCGCCTTCTGGTAGCGAGTTTCACCTTGGCCGACGCAGATGATGTTCCTGACAAAACGATTGCGTGCCATCTCATGGTTTCCGTTCCATTCCATCGCCTGCAGGGAGCTGCCTACGAAGATGTTGTTCTCGATCGTATTGTCAAACCCCAGGTGGACATGGCAGCCGCCGCGGGTGCTCCTGGCGACGATGTTTCCGAAAACCGTCGTCCCGGAACTGAAATCATCCAGATAGATTCCCCATGTGTAGAACGGGCTCAGCAGCTTTCCGTCCGGTGTATGCTTCATTCCGATGCTGTCCAACACGAGATTATAACGGATGACATTGCCGCTTTGTTGCTTGTCGCGCCCCAACGTCTCGATGCCTCCGGTATCATTGGTTTCGCAATTCGTCCGCCGTATGTCATTGTATTCGGCTACGCACTCGTGGGAATAGGCGTTTGGTGAATAGCTTTTGAAGGAAATTCCATATCTCGGTACATCGTGGATGTCATTGTAGGATACCCGTACACGGCACGCCGTATCAACAGCAACCGCCGAAACGTGCTTGTAGATTCGTCCCAAATCATGGAAATGGCATCCCGATATCAGGAGATACGAGCATTGCGTCGAATTGTCGCCCAATATCTGCACTCCGCCCTGCCCCAAGTCATGGAAATGCGATGACAAGATCCGGCAATAGCGGCACTTGTTGGAAAACTTCACGCCGTATCCGCCCATTTTGGAAAATTCACAATCTTCCAATGTGATGTGGCTTGCATTCTCTAAGCAGACCGCTCCATCGTCAGGCGTGTACATGGAGCGGATATCCAGGGAATAGGTCGTGTCGCGGAATCGGAAGCCCTTCAAAACCAAATGCTCGCTTCCGATAAATTTCACCAACTCCTTCAAGACTGGAACGCACATGTCACGTTCGCGGAAATCGTCCGAAGGTGGAATCAGCAATAGTTCGCCATTGTCTCGGTCAAGCACAAACTCGCCAGGCGCATCCAATGCCTCCACCACGTTCTCAATGTAGAATCGATTTCCTCGACGGATCGGCTGGGAAGCATTCTTGCCTGTCAACTTAAGTATCCCTTGCTCGCGATCGACTCCTTCGACCTGCACAATCCCGCCAACCCAACCCCAAGCGGGAAAAAGCATTACCTGCGAACCGGCCAACGACCAGTCCGCAGGGACAAGTTCCAGGGGAAACGGAAGTTCATTCGGAGGACTGTCCTTGCCTGTCATCGACCCCACGGTCAACTCGTTGCCACGCTTCGCCTTGAACAACGCACAGGGGACGATGATGTTGTTCGCGTCTCCAGGCATCTTGGGCGGATGGCTCTCCGGACGCCAATCCACCTTGTCGCAAAGCACGAACAGGTTCAAATCCAAGCCTCCTCCCTTCCTATTGATCCAGCGCAGGCGATGCGTTCCCGCCGTCAACTCCAGCGTGGCGCATCGTCCCCAGCGATAATTGCTCCAGCCGCCCGTGTCCGGCATATCGACCAGCGGAACGTCCTTGCCATCGTCCACGATCAACGCCGTAGCGCCGTCCATCAACGGCCTTTTATACGCCTTCATGTTGTGAGCGTAATTCACCCACACGACGTATGTTCCGCTTGCGGGAACCTTGATGTCCCATTCCATCCAATCGCCGGCATTGTGGATGTTGGCAACGGTCTTGTAAAGGTCGATGTCCCGGGTCAGTTCGGGATTGACGCCGGAAAACAGCCATCCGCCACGAGTCGGTTCCAAAGGATCGTAGTTCGGGAATCGCGCCAGCCGAAGCATCTCGTCCCCTAGGCGCAATTGACGGAAATCGGTCTTGGAAGCCAAGTTCCCCACGGGCAGCGACCAACTTCCGTCCTGCCTGCGAGTCCATTCCCCCTTGAGAAGTTCCCCGCCGGAGACCACAACGCGATCGCCGGGAGCAACTTCCCACATCACGGGCTTCCCTGGACGTCCACTGTCCTCACGTCCGAAGACCAATGGTTCCGACAAGTAATAGGTCCCGGCATGGACCACGACGCGCCTGGCTTTATCGACGCCTGCCTCCCGAACAGCTTTTTGGGCACGAAGCAAGCTCCGAAATGGACGCTCTTCGCTCCCCGACCAACCATCGTCGCCTGAGGGGGAAACATGGAAGACTACTCCGCCGATGGCGCTGCTTGCAGCCAAGACCATACCCAACAGTGTCAAACGCATCTGCTTCAGTCCTCCATTCTAGATTATCTTTGACGCCAATGCCGTCAAGGATCGTCAAACCTGACAATGGATTTCGATGCGGGCAAGGCCCGTTGCCCCTTGCGCGCATCCTCCAACTCGTCTTCCGCATCCAGGTCAGACCACCAGTAGGCACTGAAACCATGACCGCTGTCGTACTTGCCTAGAACCGTCTTCGGCACGCCGAACTTGTTCCAATAAAGCAGGCGGACGTAGTTGATGTTCCACAACAGCACATACGGGGTCTGCTCGTAGATCAGCTTGTCGATCTCACGGCAAATCGCATTTCGCTCCTGGATGCTGAAGATCGACTTCTGCTTCTCGATCAAGGCGTCCACACGCGCATCCTTGAATCCGGTTATGTTGCTGCCGCCTTCGCGATCGGCCTCTGAGGATGACCACATCGACTCGGGGTTCTTGAACAATCCCGCTCCCCAGGCAGCCCAAGTCATGTCGTAGTTGAACGAATCCATGTCCTTCGCCCACGCAGACCAGTCCTTCGTTTCGATCGTCATCACAATCCCTACGTCCTTCAAGGCCGAAGCAAACAGCGTCACGTACTTGTCAGAACTGCCGCCACGGGTCAGGAACACAAAACGAAACTCCTTGCCGTCCTTCTCCAGGATTCCAGTCTTAGGATTCGCAACCCAACCCGCCTCGGCCAACAGGCGACGGGCCGCATCCTTGTCGTAAGGAATAAACTCATTCTGGCAAGGATGCGACGAATCGTACAAATCCTCCCAAAAGGATCGATGCAGAAAGTACTGCCCGTACATCATCGTCTCGTTCATCATCTTCCGGTCAAGCAAATGCGCCATCGCCCGCCGAACCCGCACATTCTGGAACAGCCAGCGACGCTGGTTCATCGCAAAACCCTGGAACCCGACAGGACTGTGATTGTAGATCGATTGCTTCACAATCCAGTTCTTACGCAATGCTGGACGCTCCTCCAGCCTGTGCCACTGGCTGGCAGTATAGACCTGGAACACGTCGATCTCACCCTTCATGAACGCATCGAAGGCATTCCCCTGGTCCTCGTAGAACAAGCAGATGATCTGATCGAAATTATGGATGTTCTTATGGGAATTCCAATCGTTTCGCCACCAGTCGCGACGACGCTCCAGCGTCAACGACACCCCTTCCTTCAATTCCTTGACGCGATAGGGGCCGGATACAACGGGAAACTCGAAGTTGACCTTGTTGAAATCAACGCCTTCCCACACGTGCTTGGGCAGGATGTCCATCCCGCCGGCCGCGCCGAGATTCTGCCAATGGACGGATTTAGCCCTGAAACGAACCGCCTTGCCGCCATCCACCACCTCCGGAACCTCAAGGCGCTCCAAAGGCAACTTGTGGGGACCGGTCATGTTCTTGGGATCGACGATCGTCTTGTACGTCCACACAACGTCCTCGGCGGTCACGGGCTTGCCGTCGCTCCAACGCGCCGCAGGATCCAGCCAAAAGGTGAATTCCAGCTTGTCGTCCGAAATTGTCCATTTCTCAGCCAGTCCCCGATCATACTCCAAGGTGCTCGAATCCATCTCGATCAGGCTTTCGAACATCGAGCTGAACACGCGGGCGCTCATCACGTTGTTGTCAAGCAAGTAGTTCAAGCTCTTGGGGGACGGACCAAGATATTCGCGCAAGACGCCGCCGGGTTCCGCAAGGCGACTTGCAACCGGATCGTACTCGTTGATCCGGCTGGTCCGGGGAAACGTCTCCAAGCCATGGACAAGAACCAACGACGACAACAAGACCAACAAGACAATTCTATGCATCGGATTTCAAACTCCAGCTATGATCATTCCTCGGAAACCCCCAAAAAACTTGGGGACAGCAAGTACAAGCGACCCGGCTCCAACAGCAACGCAGGCTGGCTGCGCACTACATCCGCCACGCCACCGCGCGCACGCATCTCGAGAAGATAAGTGAAAAAGTCAAACTTCTTGGAATAGGTCGCTACCGTGGCGCCTTCGCAATCGCCAAGCTCCTCGGCCTTCTTGACAGCAACTTGCAAGCCGCCAAGCTCATCGACCAATCCCAATTCGTAGGCGCGTTGACCAGTCAATACGCGGCCGTCAGCAAACTCCGCAGCCTTCACCGTCTCGATGTCGCCGTACTCGGAACGCCCATTGGCAACAATCGTCGCAAATTCATTAAACGCACTGTCGATATGCGCTTGGAGATACTTGCGCTCTTCTTCGGTCATCTCCCGCATCGACGACATCATGTCCTTCATCCCGCCGGACTTGATCACGACAGGACGTATCCCGACCTTTCCCGCCAAATCCTGGATGTTGATCGAAGCCATGATCACACCGATGCTGCCCGTCAACGCCATCCTGTGCGACACGATCCAGTCGCTTCCGGCAGCAATGTAGTATCCACCGCTAGCGCCCATCCCGTGAATCCGAGTAATCACCTTCTTGCCCGCTTCGCGAGAAGCCAGCACAGCCTCGTAGATGTCGTCGGAAGCTACCAGCTCGCCGCCGGGCGTGTCCATGTTCAAGACGATCGCGGAAACTGCGGGTTTCTTCGCCAGCATTTCCAGCACTTGGCAAATGTCACCGGCCGTGCTGCTGTTCCCAGAACGCCTTGAATTGCTTATCAAGCCTTTTATGTTGACAACCGCAATCTCCTTGTCGGACTTGCCAGGCGTCATGACGCGCCGGTTCATTTCAACCTTGTTGACCATCGTTTCCTCGGGCAGCGTTTTCCAAAGCGTACCCATTCCTTCGGCGAAAAATCCCGCAACCATCGTGAAAACAATAGTTCCAATGATCGGCAACACGATCAAAAGAAGCAGCAAGACCAACACGAACCCTATGCAACCCGACGTGCGCCTGCGGGCATAGGGACAGATTATCGGCTGGATCACAGGCGGAATCGGCGGACGATTGCCGCCACTGGACGACTTTGGCGGAGGAGACACCATCGGCGGTGGTTCAGGCGTTGGATCGGGAACCTGACGATACTCCGACCCGTTCAACGAAGATTTCCCGTGACTGCTTTCATTCTGCTGCTCGCTCATCCTGATATCTCCTCTACTCTAGAGACCTAATATTGTATTCCCGCGCTCATCATGGATTGTTCCTCGCATCCTTGCGCCAATCCCGCTCGGGCTTGATCGTGTAATCAGTACCCAGCTTGGCAACACGTGCATTGATCACTTTGAGGTATCCCGACGCACGGCTCAACTGAGGATAGCCGCCGTCGGCAACATAATACACCTGCTGCCGAAGCTTCACAACCTCCCCGATCATGCTGTAGACAGTGTACGAATACAACCTGGGACTTACCTGAATCAGGATGTGAATCGCACTGCCGCCATCAGCATCCATTTGAGGCGTCGAGCTTGACATGTACGGACCAAGGCGGAATGTCCCGTAAACATGCTCGTCATCCTCGACGCGAAGGCACCAAATGCTCCCGATGGAATCCGTGAACTGCATCAACTTGACCTGAACGCTGTTGATCGCCGACGAACCGTCGCGCATCGGCAAACCAACCACACGCTCCTTCCAGACAATTCCCTCGCGGACATCAATCAGGATCGGCTCGGATGCGCAGATGTGCGGCAACCTGTAGTGCTCCACGTGAGCCTCGATCTTGTACGTGTCCGCACGCTGCATGTCAAACAGGCTGTTGATGACCAATGTCAGATCCCGGCTCATCCCGGGGCTAAGGATTATGTCCTGCAGCGGATTCGCCTTGGGATCGAGGCATGTCACCAGTTGGTTCGCCTGGTTCCTGATCACAAACGTCAACCGCCCTCGTTCAGTCGAACCCTCGCCGCCGAAGACCAGCGTGTTTCCGCTGTAATTCCGTATCGTCAACCTCAACTTGATTTGCTCATACCGCATGTAGCAACTCTGCTCGCTTTCCAGCTTCATGCCCAATTGGGCACTGGCAAAACCGCAGACCAACAAGGATAATAACACCAAGTACTTCATATCATCGACCTCACTCGTTTGACAACTTCCCGACTAACTGATCAACCACGTCCTCGACATTCGTCCACTGGCTGCATTCAACCCCGGAACGGGGGCATGTCTTCTTGAAACATGGACTCGAAGGACAACCACTTTGTATGATACAATGAAAACCGTCCCCGTACGGTCCCGTCAACTTGGGATCGGTCGAGCCAAACAAGGCAACGCAAGGACAACCCAACGCCGCCGCTATGTGCATCGGACCGGAATCGTTCGTCAACAACGCCGCGCTACGGGACAGCAAACCGACCAAACCCATCATGCTGCTGCGTCCACTCAAATCCAAGGGACGGGATACGCGGCACCGGCTGCGCAACGACCCAACAAGATCCGACTCGGACGCGCTGCCCAGCAACCAAATCCGCACTCCCGGAAGTCGCTGGCTCACACCATCAAGCACCTTGGCGAAGAAGCCGACAGGCCAGTTCTTGCTTGCCCAACGGGATGAACACCCCACCGCCAACACCGGCCCGTCACCCTCGCATTCGCCAAGAAGGCCGTCAGCCTCGGACAACCAACGCTCGCCAACACGCAATTCGGGCAACACAACCTCGCCGTCAAGGCCAAAGCCGCTCCGAACCAAAGCAATATTCTTGTCAACGGCGTGACGCAAGGACGGATCTATGACGATCCGCTCCGTGTAGAACAGCCATGAAAACTCACGGGCATGACGAAAGCCGATTCGGCGAGGCGCCCTGGACGCAAGGCTGATCAACCCGCTCCGCAACAACCCCTGGAAATCAATGCATACATCATACTGTTCCTCACGCAAACCAGACAAAAATTCGCGCATCGCACCAGAGCTGAACATCCGGCTCCTGGGAAATTTGACCACACGATCAATGGCCGGATACAACTCAAGGATGCCAGACAGGCTCTCGTTGACAACCCATGTCAAGCTCTCCAAGTGATCGCCAAGGCCGCGACGAAGCAGCTCCACCGCAGGAAAAGCGTGGATCACATCACCCAAACTGCTCGGCTTGACAATCAATACCTTCACGGATTCATGCTCCTTGATACCGGGATATTGACTAGCGGCCTACAGCCAGACGCTCGGCCAAACGAGGTGGCAAATCCGCCGACAATATCTTCCTGCATGTCGCTTCCATATCGTAGTCAACGCGATGCAACGTCACTTTCATTTCTTCTGGCGAAAACTCGACAAACGCAGCCTGCGGATTGCCGTCGCGAGGTTGCCCGACGCTCCCGACGTTCACCAGGTACTTCCTGTTGCGTTCCAACTGGAGAGTCCCTGAGAAGGGACCGCCCTTGATGCCGTTGTTCTTCTCGAAGGCAACGGGAATATGGGTGTGGCCGACAAAGCAGATCGCAAAATGCTGGTACTCGAAATTGGTTTCCGCCGTGAAACGATCCAGTATGTATCCCCATCCCTCGGGATGGTCAAGCGTCGCATGAACCAACTGGAAACGTCCAAAGCCCGGCGCCGTGCAAATCTTCGTATACGGCAATTCCGCCAGCCACTCCAGCTCCTCGTCCAGCAGTTGTTCCCGTGTCCATTCGACGGCACGGGCCGCCATCGGATTGAATCCAATCGTTTCCTCGCCATTCGAAATGTATTCGTCATGGTTCCCCTTGACGACCCCAACGGGATCCAGCCCGCGGAAAATCTCCAGGCATTCATGCGGATTCGCATTGTAGCCCACGATGTCCCCGATGCAGGCGAAATGATCGCATCCCAGTTCGCGAGCACGCGCCAACACAGCCTCGAGCGCCTCCAGGTTCCCGTGTATGTCTCCGAGTATCGCGTACTTCATTGTGACTTGTTCCCGTCAATTGTTAAGGCTGTGAATAGGTGCAGGTATATGACCGCCGTACCTGATGAAGCGAGCCGACTTGCCCGCGTTCGGTACAGAGATCACCGTCCCGCCACCAAACAAGCCGCCAAACTCAACCCTGTCGCCGGCAACCTTGCCTGGCACGGGAATGAACCTGACAGCCGTTGTCTTCTTGTTAATCATGCCAATGGCCATCTCGTCTGCAATCATCGCGCTCAGCGTCTCGGCAGGAGTGTCGCCAGGAACGGCAATCATGTCCAAGCCGACTGAACATACGCACGTCATCGCTTCAAGCTTCTCCAAACTCAATTCCCCGCGCTCAACCGCTTCGGCCAAGGCGCTGTCCTCCAATACGGGAATGAACGCACCGCTCAAGCCGCCAACAGACTGGGAAGCAAAGGCGCCGCCCTTCTTCACGGCGTCATTCAACATCGCAATGCAGGCAGTCGAACCAGGAGCGCCAATCGCATCCAAACCCAATATCGTCAAAATCTCGCCAATCGAATCGCCAACCTTGGGAGTCGGAGCTAGGGACAAGTCGACGATGCCAAAGCGAATCCCAAGACGAGACGCCACCTCGCGACCGATCAGCTCGCCGCAACGAGTGACGCGGCAACTCGTCTGCTTGATCTCCTCGGCCAAATCGTCCAAGCCCAAATTCTCCGCGCCATCACGCTCAATGCGACGCTCCAAGGCGCGACGAACGACCCCAGGACCACTGACACCGACGTTGATCACAACCTCAGGTTCGCCGTGACCATGGTATGCGCCGGCCATAAATGGATTGTCCTCGGGCTGGTTCGTGAAAATCACAAGCTTCGCGCAGGCAAAACCATCCTGGTCCCGGCTGCCTTCGGCCAAGGTCTTCAGGGTCCGACCAAGCTTGCCGACCGCAGTCATGTTGATCCCGGCACGGCTGGAACCGACGTTGATCGACGCGCAGACCTTGCCCGTCGAAAACAACGCCTCTGGCAACGTGTCAATCAGAATGTCGTCCGCCGCACTGGCTCCCTTCTGCACCTGCGCGCTGTAGCCTCCGATGAAATCGACGCCGACCGAACGGGCCGCCTGGTCCATCGCCCGAGCCAATGCCACAAATCCCTCCGGACCATGCCCTGCGGCGACGTCCGCCGCAGGACTGACCGCCAAGCGCTTGTTCACAATCGGAACGCCGTACTTCTCAACAATGCGGTCGCAGACGTCAACTAAATCCCCCGCATAGGACTCGATCTTGTTCACTACTCTGCGGCACATCACGTCTATATCTTGATGGCGGCAGTCAAGAAGATTGATCCCCATCGTTATCGTGCGGACATCCAAGTTGTCCTGCTGAATCATCTCAACTGTGCCGATGATCTGGTTCGACTGCATCATAGTATCTAAAATCCTCGATCCTTGCTCTTATTCCTTGTACCTGGATGGCCTCTCAGCACCAACCGAGGTTTTCCGGCCAAAACTCGTCCAGCATCTGTGCGATCCTGGGCATGATCCTGGTAGGTTTCACATCTCCAAGCGGCGGCTGCGGAACGCCGTTCAGCACCATCAACGAACGCATGTCGAAATTCTGCGCGAAACGCATGTCCGTATTGACACGGTCGCCAACCATAATGATTTCACGACGGTCAACGCCGAATTTCTGTTCGATCAGTTCCACAAGCCAATGGTGCGGCTTGCCCGCGATGCCCTGGATGATCGTGCCTGGCTTCGCAGCCTTGAAATACTCCAGAAGCATTCCGGCGTCAGGCAAGTCCCCCGGGCAAATCGGATCGGGATGCGATGCGACGACGGGGAGCCCCTTCAGCACCAATCGCGTCGCTTCGGTCAGCTTTTGGTACGTCAACTCCGTGTCAAACGCAATCAGGAGCGCCTTGGCATCCTCGTAGCTATGCTTGAATCCCTGCGATTCCATGTAGTCGCGGAAGACCTTGGTTCCAAGAAGGTATACTTCGGGACCAAGCCCCATTCCGTGAAGCATCAGGCATGAAGCCTCGCAACTGGTCACGACGTTCCGAAGCTCCAGCTCCAAGCCGAGACGCTTCAGCTTCTCGTAGTATTGAACCGGTCCGATCGTACTGTTGTTCGTCAAAAAACCATAGTCCAACTTGGGACATTCGCGAATCTTCGATATCAACTCGGGAACACCAGGAAACAACTTCCCTTCCAAATACAGGGTCCCGTCCAAGTCAAACAGAATCAACTTGCTCCTTGTTTCGTCATTGCCCATCGCTTTTCCTCATTTCTTCAAGCAAGCCAAGATGCACACGAGGCGCATCGCAATACAAACGATACACGCCGGAATCCAGCATGCGGCGCATCAAGCCCTCGTCGCCGACATTCCAGGCGCCGGGTACAATCCCCGCCGCCCGGATCTTCTCGCACTTCTCCGGACTGATGCCGGCGTGGTGCATCACCAATTCCTGGAATCCGTGCTCCAGGCATATACCTATATAGTCCTCGACAGGCGTATTCTTGTCGTAAACATCGTAAAACACATAAACTCCAGGAAGAAATTTCCTGATGTCAAGCAAACGGTCCAAGCTACCCTCGTTGAATCCGACCTGGACCTCCATGCCCCAATGGCGCACCACATCCGCAACGCAGGACGCAATCCCATTCGCCTTAAGCTGAATCGAAAAGCGAACATCGCGATGCCAGGCAAACAACTCAAGGGCCTCGGACAACGTCGGAATGCTCGTCCGAGGACAGGATTGGAGGTCAAGCCCTCGGAACGTCCTGAACGAATGGCTGAAATCAAGCTCCTTCAACTCGGCAAGCGTGCTTTCGGAAATCCGCAAGTCGCCATCGGCCGTGCGTCCTGTCGTTGCGTCGTGGCACAGGACCGGGATGCCGTCCCGCGTTACAAGAACGTCGGTCTCGACCCAATCCGCTCCGCAGATGATTCCGTCCAGAAATCCTGCCAGCGTGTTCTCGGGAAAATCCCTTGGATTTCCCCGGTGGGCGGTCACGCCGTTCTGCCTGAAATTGTGCCCCATCATCAGCCTCCGCCCTGATTAGCCACGAAACGGCTCGATATCCCAGATCTCGCTGGCATAGTTCGAAATCGTCCTGTCGCTGGAAAACTTCCCGGACCGGGCGATGTTCAGCAACGAACGCTTCAGCCATTCGCGCTGATCCCTGTAGAGTTCGTCAGCCTTCAAGTGGGCGTCGACGTATGGACGCAAGTCCTCAAGCAACATGTAGTAGTCGCCCTGGTCAAGCAGAGTGCGGACGATCGGATCGAACAAGCCGGGGGACAACAGGCTGAACACGTTCGCGCGGATGTTGTCCAAGACCCGGCGGATCTCGGCGTCGCTATGGTAGACCTTCCAGGGGGAATAGGATTGGCGGCGAGCCAGGACTTCATCGGCATTCATTCCGAAAATGAAGATGTTGTCCGCGCCGACCTCTTCGTAGATTTCGACGTTGGCTCCGTCCATCGTCCCCATCGTCAAGGCTCCGTTCAGCATCAACTTCATGTTTCCAGTTCCGGACGCCTCCGTCCCCGCCAGCGAAATCTGCTCGCTGATGTCAGCCGCGGGAATGATCACTTCGGCCAACGACACGCGGTAGTCAGGCAAAAACACGACCTTCAGCTTGTCATTGGTCAAGGGATTGTTGTTCACAACCTCGGCGACATGGTGGATGAGCCGAATGATCAACTTCGCCATCTTGTACCCAGGCGCCGACTTCCCCGCAAAGACGAACGTGCGAGGATGCATGTCGTAGCTCGGATCGTCGACAAGACGATTGTACAGCAGGATGATGTACAACGTCAACAGCAACTGCCGCTTGTACTCGTGCAAGCGCTTAACCTTGACGTCAAACATCGAATTGGGATTGACAGTGACGCCAATCGTGCGGCTGATCACCTCCGCCAGGCGGCGCTTGTTGTTGTACTTGACCTCGCCAAGACGAGTCAAGAACGCCTCGTCGTCAATAAACTCCTCGAGACGACGCAATTCCGTCAGGTTCGTAATCCAACCGTCGCCAATTTTCTCGGTGATCAACGAAGCCAGCTGAGGATTCGAGCACAACAGCCAGCGACGCTGGGTGATCCCGTTCGTCATGTTCGTGAACTTATTTGGCCAAAACTCCGCAAAGTCGCGGAAAATCCTCGTCTTCAGGATGCCTGAATGAATCTCGGCTACGCCATTGACCTTCACGGAACCGACTATCGCCAAGTTCGCCATCCGGAAATGCTGCTCATTCCCCTCCTCGATGATGCTCATCCGGCGAAGACGGTCGATGTCACCAGGATAACGGGCGCTAACCTCGCGCAAGAAACGCCCGTTGATCTCGTAGATGATCTGAACATGGCGAGGCAAATTCTTCTGGAATATGCCCAAGCCCCACTTCTCAAGCGCCTCTGGCAAAATCGTGTGGTTCGTGTACCCGACGCAAGCCGTCGTCATCGCCCATGCATCGTCCCAGCCTATCCCCTCCTCGTCCACCAGGATACGCATCAGCTCGGGTATCACCAGCGTCGGATGGGTATCGTTCAACTGGATGAAGATCTTGCTGGGCAAATCCTCCATCACGTTGTTTCGGAAGTTGAAGCGGCGAAGGATGTCGCGCAACGTACACGCCACGAAGAAGTACTGCTGGCGCAGCCGCAACTCCTTGCCTTGGGTCGTGTTGTCGTTGGGATACAGGACTTTCGTCAGGTTCTCCGCTGTTACCTTGTGCTCGACGGCATCCAGGTACGCACCTTCGTTGAAGTCCTGGAAGTCGAACTCGTTGTCCGCCTTCGCGGACCATAGACGCAACGTGTTCACCGTCTTGCCGCCGTATCCGACAACAGGAATGTCGTACGGAATCCCCCGGACACGCTCGTCGGGATGCCAACGCCATACCCGACGCCCCTGCTCGCTGTTCACGACAACCTTTCCCCCAAAGGTCACGTGGACGCCTTCCTCGGCATGCATCATCTCCCAAGGATACCCGTCGCGACGCCAATTGTCCGGCTCCTCGACCTGCATCCCCTTGACGATCTTCTGTTTGAATATCCCGTAGTCGTAGCGAAGACCATACCCGAAGCACGGCAAGTCCATCGTGGCCATCGAATCAAGGAAACAAGCCGCCAAACGCCCCAAGCCTCCATTGCCAAGGCCGGCGTCAACCTCGAAATTCCGCATCCGGTCCCAGTTCATCTCCTTGTCGCTCAAGGCTGCCTTGCATACCGACTCGATACCTAAATTTATAACGTTGTTTGACAACAGGCGACCAATGAGAAACTCCAGGGACAGGTAGTAAACATGCCTGACGTTCGACATGTAGTACTTCTCGTTCTGCTGCACCCAGCGATCGACAAGCTGGTCGCGGACAGTATAGGAAAACGCCAGATAACGCTCTTGGTCGGTCACCTTCAGCTCAGAGGCGCCAAGAGTATAACGCAAATGGTACAAATAACCGTTCCGAAGACGAGATACACGCTCATCGAAACTCAAACCCTCTTCCGACATCGCAACCGGAAGACCTATGCATAATGACTTGCTTGATTTACTCATCAACACACTTCCTATCTTTAGATTTATGACAAAAAAAGAACAACCCTAGAAAAACATGGAAAATCAACACGATTCAATGGAAACAAATCCATGTACAAAATACTTATTATATAAGGCAAAGCGCAAAAAACAACTTTTCAAGCGCATTATGATAGTGTAAAAATACACCGTCGTCAGCAAGGCGGGCCTTGTGAGCAAGACCATTTTCGCTACAGGGATAATACAAAAAAAGCGGCTGACACCAGCCATTCATTACTAATGCATTGAAAAAAAAGTGGTTCTCATACTATGACATGCAACTTCATTTTGGGTTGCGGACACTAGCCACGCAAGGGGCGTGACATGTGCGACAACGAGGCTACATACATAGAAGATGGACAACCCAAGCAAAATGGAATCAAGCCTAGACCATTTGGAAGAGACTGCGGGGGACATCTCCCATATTCGCTAACTTGTTTCTTGAACGAGCAATGTTTTCAGTTGCATGGTTCTTTTCTCGCCGGCCGCCATAGTTTCCCCCGGTTGCATTCCTGTTCGCCTTGAGCTCAGCGAGCCTGGCCACCGACGTGATCCACTGTGTCGCGATATGATACAAATGCCTTGAATTCGCTCCACAAGCTCCCGTGCGCCGCCTGGGCAAGCCACGGCTCTCCAGGGAAAAAGCTCCCAGGCGGGAACCGATGCGTTCAATCAGAAGCGCGGCGAACATTTTGCCGTACAGCCATGCCCTTGCGCTGCTGTCCGTGTACTTCGGCAGCGCCCGATCCTGGCTATGCTCTTGAATCTCTTGGGCACAAGCTCCACCTGCCACCGGGGCCTGTACAGCCCAAGGATTTTTTCATGCTGAAGGCTCCGCGAGCAGCATCGTCACAAGGACGACGAAATCACATGCGAGAAGCGCAAGCTCGGCATGCGTCTTCTGCTTCCTTGCAAAACTCAACGCAAACCAAAAAAGCCAAAACAAGTTAGCTCCTATGCTGGGGATGCCCGTACTCAAAGTGTTGTCATGGCATCAACTGCATTTTTCAGGGTAATTCATCTAGGCATTCGCGGCATCGATTTCCCGTTGCCTATATTCGGCGCTTTTCTTCGCGTGATAGTCCAGCGCTTCCTGCGATGGCTTGATTTTCCCGATGACGCTTGGCATCGGCTTGTTGTCGCAGGGCTTTTCGGGATCTGGATTCCAGTTGTCATTCCTGTACTTGTCGCGGTTTGCCTTGATTCTCAGGTCTGGGATTTCGAAGGTATTTGAGTTGTTGAGCGCCGATCGATATCCTTGGATACCGATCATAGACATATCGACTCCCTTATAGACGTCAATCAATGGCTTTTCGCCGGTGACGATAGCGTGCTTGAACCAGTAGTTGACAAAGAAATCCCCGCCTCCGTGTCCGTGCTTGAGTGCTTCCTTCAGGTCATCGGGCAATTCGGCGGCGTATTTTTTAGATTTCGGCTTGTCTTCCATGCCTGGGAAATCGTGATCCCAGCGCGAAATACGGATTTGCCCATCGCCTTGATTCCATTCCATCGAGCCTTTCGCGCAGCAAATCCGATATCGCTGCCCGTGGTCTCTGACGCTGCTCCAGGGAAGGATTTTCACCGCCGCGCCATTGTCCATTTTGCAGAGGATGACGGAGGTACCGTCGTTGACGCGGACGGAACCGCCGATTGACAAGTCGTCGAAATCATGCGGAACTATGATGGCGTTGACGGCTACGGGGCGTGTACCCGTTATCATCATCACGGGGGCAATGGAATGGGTGCAGTAGTACGTGGCGGGAAGCCAATTGCGCCAATGGCCGACCGTCTCCCCAAGCTCTCCCATCTCATCGCGGGATATGGGATGAACGTATTCGCCTTCCCCATAGGTGAACTTGCCGAAACTCCCGGACTCAAACAAGCGCTTCATCTCGATGTTCTGAACGAAAAACGGGTAGTTCTCGGCAAAGAAATACACCAGGTTCGGCGCAGCCTCGACAGCCTCGACCAATTCAACCGCCTCCTGCAACGTAAAACATGCCATGCATTCGCTGAGAACATGCTTGCCCGCAGCCAACGCCAACTTCGCGGCAAAGGCATGCTCGGTCGCATAGTTGGCGACAATCACGCCGTCAATGTCCTGCTCAAGCAACTTCTCGTACTCCAAGACATAGGGACAACCAAGCTTCTTTGAAGCATTCTTGGCGCGAATCTCGTCACGGTCGCATACAAACGCAATCTCCATGCCGTTGGACAACGCGCCATTTGCCAACGAAATCCCGCGACGACACCCAAATACGCCTAGCCTGATCTTCTTCGACATCGGTTTACTCCTGTTTCGATATAGACTCCAAGTACAAAATCATGTTGTTCAGATTTTCTCGTCCCCATGGGCTTCCAGCCATCTTATCATGCATTCCTCCGCTTCCAAACCGATCCCAAGCACGCAATTCGAGCATACGATCACTCCTTTAATCGTGCCCTCGTGCAACAATTGCCGGCATTTTTCCAGGTATCTTTCCATCACCTCGGCATCCATCGGGCGATTGTCGCCGTAGTCGAACAGGTAGCATCCCGCATAGACATCCTTGCCTTTTGCGCGACGGATCGTTTCGGAGATATTGGCATCGACCTGGTCAAGGTTTCTGGCTTTCCATGTCCAGAACGTGATGATATCAAAGAGATCCAAGTAGGCTTGATTGTCGAATTTCAGGATTAAATCGTAGGTAACTGCCCAGAGCTTGAGCGAATTTTCATGGAGCTTTTTGGCGATTTCCGCAGTCCGTTCCAAGGATGCCCGCGCACCTGGGCGGTCATTGAAGAAAAAGTCGTCAAAGATTCCACCGACGACATTGGGTGTCAGCTTCGCTTGCCTGACGACTTCGTCCAAATCGTCTTTTCCGCTGTCGTTGCGCTGGGAACTTGAATCCCCGATAATGGACCAGACGATTTTATCAAAATGCGTCGCCAGATCCAAAGTTTCCTGATCGAACGGAGGTTGCGGAATGTTTTTGAAGACAACCCTACATATATTCTTGATTCCCAAGATTTTGCCACCTTCGACAGGTCCCACGCCGCTGATGCCCGGCAATTTCCAGCCCTGATGCGCTCCTGCGTGATGCCCCCAAAGCCAAAATGTGTCACGTATGGTCATTGAATTGCTCCTTAGATAGACGTACAAAAATCGGACATTTAATTCAATCTAACATCAAAACCACAACAGGGCAACTTAACAAGCCTTCCAGCGTGTAAAAGTTCTCTTCAATGCTACATTTAGCTAACTTTCCTCATTGACATTCACCATCATTGCAAAGGCATTGTATGACAACACAACGCTTTCCAAAAGAACCCTGGCTCGACACAAACGGAAACCCAATCAATGCACACGGCGGCGGAATCCTGCTCCACCAGGACACCTACTACTGGTACGGAGAACATAAGATCGAAGGCAAAGCAGGCAATCGTGCGCATGTGGGCATCCACGCATACAGCTCGAAGGACCTCTTCAACTGGAAGGACGAAGGCGTTGTGCTCGACATCCGAAACAACGCCATCAAGGAACTACCGGCTGGCTGCGTGATGGAACGCCCCAAAGTCATGCAGTCGCTAGAAACAGGAAAATTCGTCATGCTGTTCCACTTCGAAAGCGGTACCAGCTACAACACCGCAGCAGTCGGATTCGCCGTGGCGGATGCTCCGACAGGTCCCTTCTCACTGCACCACGTCCAGAGACCAAACCCGGGAATCTGGCCGGTCAACACTCCCGATGAACTGAGAGACCAAAAACTCATAGAAAAAACAAAGGAGATCATCGATACCTTCGGTTGCGGAGAAAATGCCATCGCGCCGACATGCAGCATCCTCGGCGCACATATCCCGGACGGCCAGGATTCAAGGGACATGACGCTCTTCAGGGACGACGACGGCAAAACATATCACGTCTATTCCTCGGAAAAGAACAGCACAATCCATATTGCGGAACTCACTCCAGACCTACTGGGATACACTGGTAAATACCATCGGATTTTCCCGTTCCGATGGATGGAAGCCCCTTGCATCTTCAAGCACGACGGATACTACGTCTTCATCGGGTCTGGATGCACCGGCTGGGCGCCAAACGCCGCACGCTCGGCAGTCGCACCTGCACTCGAAGGTCCCTGGACTGAGCTGAAAAACCCGGCCCAAGGTCCCGGTGCAGACACCACCTTCGGCAGCCAAAGCACATTCGTCCTGACGCTCAAGGATGGACAATACATCTTTATGGCAGACAGATGGCGTCCGGAAAACGCAATTGACGGACGATACCTCTGGCTGCCGATTCACTTCGATGGACAGCAGCCAATCATCAAGGACGATTCCTTCTAACTTGAACGCACGGGAGAACTGATCCATGAAGAACGACAAGAAATGGTTCCAGAAAGCATACAAGAGAATCCTCGTCGACATGCACATCCCAGATTGGAATGACGAATTCCTCAGGGACTTCGATCCGGAAAACTATGCGGACATGATGCAACTCGCAGGCATCGACACGGCGGAAATCTACTCCAGCTCATGCCTCGGATTGTGCTTCTGGCCAACCAAAACGGCCTTCCCGCACAGAATTGTCACGAAAGGACGAGACCTGCTCGGAGAAACTATCCAAGCTTGCAAGAAAAGGGGAATCGACGTACAAATCTATACAAACTTCTGGAATAGAACAGCCTACGATGTACACCCCGAATGGAGGATCATCAGGCCTGACGGCAAGGGAACCTGCGATGGCGGCGGACGTTTCGGACAATGCTGCCACAATACAGGATACGCGGATTTCTTCGTCCAAATGTGCGAAGAACTGGCGGACGCATACGATTGCGTCGGATACTGGGTTGACATGGTCGGAATCTACAATCCTTGCATTTGCCCGTCCTGCAGGAAACGCTTTATGGAAGAAACTGGCTTCCAACAACTTCCACGATTCGCGGATTGGAGCGACCCGGCGTTCATCGCCTTGAACAACTGCATGAACAAGTGGCACGGCGAACTGATGAACCGCATCAAGGCAGCCCTGCAAAAAAACCACCCTGAACGAACAGTGACCTTCCAGAGCGCACGCCTCACCTTCGGTCGTGGCTGCGGCATCTCCGACGACTTCCTAAACGCCAGCGACTACCTGGCCGGAGACTTCACAGGAGACAAGATCCAGCAGTCCGTCATCACCAAGACCTTCTCCCTGCTCACCAAAAACAGACCGATGGAATTCATGACGCCACGATGCGAGGACTTGTCATACCATACCACGGAAAGACCTATCCAAAACCTGACCATGAGGGCGTATGCCGCAATCGCCAACCAATGCTCCTTTACGCTGATCGACGCCATCGACCCAAGCGGACGGCTCGACAGGAGATTCTATGAGCACGCACGTGACGTCAATGCCACCTACGCACAATACGAAAGCTACCTGGACAGCGATTCAGAGCCCATGGCGGACGTGGGAATCTTCTATTCCATCGAATCGATCTGCGATCCCGATTGGGGCCCGGTCCCATACGCGGAATTCATGGGACGGGGCAAAGACCCATTCAGGACGATCGCCGATTGGCTCGGACGGAAGCACATCCCATTCAAATTCGTCAGGGCGGAACAACTTGACTCAGTCCCTGTCGTCTTCCTCTCGGATTGCTGTTGCCTGACCGAAGACGATTGCAAGGCAATCAGGAAATACGTCGAAAAGGGTGGCAAGATCCTTGCCGACTACAGGACATCGCTGTTCTCGGACACGACCGGCCGCCTTGGCAACTTCCAGCTGGCGGAGGTGCTTGGAATCGACTATGCGGGAACATATACCCAAAGAGTCACCTACATCCAACCGATTGACGAACAGGTCATGGACGGTGTCGTGCCTGATTATCCATTGATGCTGAACGGAAGTCAGGTCAATGTGGTCCCATACCCCGAAACAGAAGTATTGGCATACATCACGTTGCCGATTTCACTTGCCACGGACAACCAGCGTTTCGGCAGCGCCATCAGCAACCCGCCAATGCGCCCCACTCGCTGCCCGGCCATCACCAGGCACGCTTTCGGCAAAGGAACCGCACTGTATGTCGCAGGGAAAATCGAGGACAACGCATTTGACGCCCACAAGCGCGCGCTCGTCAGCCTTCTGGACGACTTGCTCGGCAAGCGAAGCCTGGTCACCAATGCCCATCCATGCGCCGACTTCACGCTCTTTAGCCAACCGAAAAAGAAGCGGATCGTCCTCTCGATCACCAATCAACCCACAATCCTGCCTCCCGTCCCGCTGCACGACCTATGGATCGAACTCACCCTCCCAAAGGGATTTGACATCAAGAACGTCACTACGGGACCAGACCACCGCGACTGCAAGTGGACACGCGAAAACGACAAGATCCGCATCGAAATCGATACCCTCGACGCATTCGCAATCTTTGCGATCAATGGCTGAAATGAAACTGATTTCCGCAATCATGTGCCTTGCCTTGGCATCGCTGGCCTCCGACGCGCTGTTCAACGTGACGTTCGATGCCTATCATGCGCATGCCGACAAGGCGGCAGGATTGCCTACATGCCAAACGCTCGGAGACCTGCAGCTGAGAATGCACCCGGGAATCGCAGGCAAGGGAAACGCGCTCTGCATCGATACCACCGAAATCTGCCAGTACCAGGCAATCGGCAACTTAACCACAAAACAAGGTACAATCTCGCTCTGGGTCTCGCCACAAAATTGGCTGCCTTCGCAAAAAACCTTCCAAATCTTCTTCAAGGCAAAACTTAAGAACGGCGCCCAGCTTCTTGTCTATAAATTCCTGGGACCAATACTCAGATTCGCATTCATCGACGACAAGAACGTCTGTACCTCAATCGAAATCCCGCTCAAGGACGATGAATGGCAGCCAGGCTCTTGGCATAAACTCGACGCAGTCTGGTCGCCACGGGAAATGAGACTGTACCTGAACGGCAGATTGCCGCCAACCATAGACCAGTACAGTGTCTTCAATCCCTTGACCTTCAGGGAGGAACGTCACTACCCGGAAGTTGACAAGGACAGCACATTCGCACTGGGAAACCATGCCTTCTTCATTCATGACAAAACACACAAGACAGCGTATGACGAACTCGTCATCTACCCGAGGCCATTGACCGAACTTGAAGTCAAGAACAACTTCGAAAAACATTATCCGCCACCACCAATGACACGCCAAAAGGATCTCCTTACCGTGCCACAAACAGCGGGAATCCAATTCACCGGCGACGTCGAAGCAGACTTCAATTCAAAGGCTGCCGCGACAATGATTAGAAACACAATCGGCCAACCAGTCCCGCCGCCCAAGGCAAAGGCATGGATTGCCCATGACAAAGACAGACTCTACCTCGGAATCGTCGTCCATAAAAAGCCTTTCCGGTCAACCAGCACAGAAAATGACGACGATGGCATCTGGCAGATGGACGACGGGGTCGAAGTCCATCTGCTGGGAGATGACCAGAAGCAATACCAGTTCATCGTCAATCCAAATGGAGCAATCTGGGACAAGAGGCACGACCTGGACAAGACCTGGAACGGCAAGATCCAAGCCAAAACAGCCCTTGATGACAACAAATGGCAAGCCGAAATCGCCTTGCCGCTGAATCAGTTCGGATATCACAAAATCCCCGCAAATATCCCATGCAACATCGCAGTGACCTACAAGGGAGACCAGGATTTATACACGACTTGGTCGAAAACAAAGGATTACTACTTCAACCCAGAATACTTCGGCATCCTCGCATTGGCAGAAGACGACAACACGGCAACGATCAAAACACTCGGGGAACTCGAAACCGGCGAACTCAACCTGGCACTGAATGCACCAAAGGGAACATCGGCTTCAGCAAAAATCTTCAACCCACGAGGAGACGAGATCGTTTTCCCGCAAAATCCCTCGGAAAAAACATGGTCGCTAAAAGTCGCGCCTGGGCAATGGAGATTGGAAGTCAACGCTAAACTCAACCAAAAGGAACTCCTTGCACAAACAATCGACTTCTGCGTCAACCAGCCCCTGACCTTGAAATACAGGTGCCTCCCGTCACGGAAAACAATCGAACTCGACATCAATGCATCAGGAACAGACCCGGCGACACGAGCCTTGATCGAAAACAAAACCCTCCAGGCAAAAGTCGATTTCATCAACCATGAGGGAAAATCCATTGCAGGACATACGATCGGCATCACCGACTTCCAGTGCGCATGCTCCTTGCCGCTCCCCGACCAGCTCCCTCCGGGCGATTACCAAATCCTCCTGCAATTGATCGGAGACAAAGCAACCGGCAAAGCATCGGCCACGCTATGTGTCCCCGACACCAAAATCTTCGAGGACAGGCTCTTCGTCAACCACGACGTCACACCACCCTGGACACCAATCAAGCGAACAGACATGGTCTTCGAACTCCTGCTCAAGCAGATGGAACTCGCGGCGGGACCATTCCCAAACCGAGTTCAAGTGTCCAGAAAATCGATGTTCGCCAGCGTACCGGAACTCATCCTCAATGGGCAAACCTGCAAATGGGACAACAACAATATCCTCGAGCAACATGACGACATGGTCAAGCTCAACGGCAACGGTTCGATCCAGGATTTCAACCTCAAGTGGCATGGAGAACTTTGGTTTGACGGATTGCTCACCAACCATATCGAAATCACACCAACAAAACAAAGCCAGAAAATCGACTCGCTGAAGCTGCAATGGTCAGTTCCCGCCGAATTGGCTCGATTCGTGCTGACACCCCTGTACAGTCCATGGCAAGACGACAAGTTGGCTTTCAGGATTATCGGGCACGACTTCCTGCTTTGGACTACGGGAATCGTCGAAGGCTTGTCATGGATGCCCATTTCTCTGGCAAACTGGCGCAATTCGCCAGGCCAGAAGCAGGTAACACTAACCAGGGAAGGCGACAAGGTTAACATAGTGGTCAATATCATTTCCATACCGACCATCGTGCCGAAATCGCTGACCTACGAGATGCTTTGGCAGCCAACGCCAGGCAAGACCCTGCCAGAAAACTGGCGAGATGTCAACAGGGGGCACCAATGGGGACGGGCCGAGCACGAAACGTTCAAGGTCTGCGGATACGGAAACCCAAAGGATCCACTGCCCTACACCATGCATCCCTGGACAAGCTTCAAACCCTACAACAAGGACAAATTCAAGCAGTATCTCGATGAACTGGCGGCCGACAACATCGCCTACATCCCCTACAGCCAGCCTGCCGCATCGTCACCGATCGATTTCGCATACGACTATTGCTTCGCAGAATGGGAAAGGATCCCAGGACCAGCAGGCGGAAGCGCTTTCAACTACGATACAGGAAAAAGATACCCGTCATTGGGGACTTGCCCACATACGGGTTCAGGAGACGTTGCAGTCTTCAATGCAGACAGAATCCTGACCGAATACCCCCAGCTCGGTGGACTCTACTACGACATCGCACAGGTCGAACAATGTTCGAACAATCTCCATGGACATGGGGGAATCGATGCGTTCGGACAAAAATTCACCACCTCGAATGCCCTTTCCTTGCGAGATTTCTTCATCCGGATCCGAAAACTAACCACCAGCAAGGACAAAATCCTGATCTTGCACGCGCACAATAGATTCCTGCCTTTCGTGCACGGCATCGGCGACTACTGGCTTCCCGGCGAACAATACAACGGCAGGATTCACAAAAATCCCCATCGCTTCTACTGCCAGGACATCCCGATCGAGGAATATCAATCATCATACTACGGCCCGTCAAGAGGGGCGGGAATCATCTTCTACGCACCGCTGCAACTGCAGCAGTGGCACTACCCAAACCTGAAGGAAGTCAAGAATATCGACGACCAGCCACACACGGAAATGTATCTTGCGGCTTGCATCGTCCACGACATGATGTCGTCATCGGAATATGTCCACCAGGCAACAGTTGGGCGATGGTGGACCATCAAGAAGGATCTCAGGCTCGCCCAGGCTCAATTCAGGGGATATTGGTTTGACAAAGCAGTCGTTTCCGAATCCAAAGACGTCCTTGTATCCAGATACGATCTTCCATCAGGAGGACAATTCAGCCACCTGATCGTCGCCTCCAACTTCGCCAATGAAGCCAGGCCTGCCGCCCTGCGTTTCGACTATCTGGCAGTCAAAATGAACGCAGCGATCAGGGAGCTTTGGACACAGCGAGACTGCACGCTAGACGACCTCAAGACCATGACAATCCCACCGCAATCATTCCTGCTTTTCGCAATCCCATGAACCGATGAAGACAGTAAAGATGCTATTTCTATTGCTCGAATTTTCCGTAAAAGCCTCAAAGATTTAGCTGGTTTTCCCAGTTCGCCTGTTCCTTGCAAGCCTCTATCTCCTTGACTTCCTTGATGCCAGCATATATTGTAAACTGCGTGAGTCCAGTGGCCTTAGGCCGCAGCGGAAATCCCGCCTCGAACCAAATCCATGGCGACCGCCCCGGCAAGCAACCGCCTGTCGCACTCGTTCAGCTGGTCGCCCAGGCGTTCGAAAATTCTTGCCAGCATGCTTAAATCCATTTTATAGCCTCCTGTGTTTGGAGCAGGACATATTGCATCACGGATTGTCAAATTGCAAAAGTTATTTTGTTACAGCTCCTTAATCGTCTTGCCACCTACTTCGCCGCAAGAACAACCTGAGCCCAGAAACAACCCGACATTCTCAAGGCGAACGAGACTCGCAAGATGAGCTTGGAGTTCGTCGTGGGTAAGCCTCGCCCCCCCTCGTACGGCAACAATCTGACTTGCATTGTTGATGTCATGTGTGTTACTCATAAACCTAAAAAAAGCAGTTGACACCTTATGATTGTAGTGCCTTTACAAGGCACGGCCTTCGGGTGGTTTTCCCGCCCCAGGCTTAAGCCTGGGGTTAAGCATAGTTAAGCGCTTGCAGCGCAATGCATTATGCAAATCCTTCTGACAAGTCCGAACTATCGTCCGTGTCTGCCCCATGTCCCGCCCGGATGGATTACGGGCGGCCGATCCGCGACAAAGACTTTGCGCCGTAGGCGCCCGACCATGCTTAACCCCGGGCTTCAGCCCGGGGATAGGATGCCCCATGCTTGGCGCCTTGTAAAGGCACTACAGAAGACTGCCGCATTTCAATTCACCAGCATGGTGAACGGAACGAACTTTATAACCGCTTGAAAATCAATCTATTAGGAGCAAAATCCAGTTTCAACTGCTTTTTTTAGGATAAAGCACTCCTTTTTCTATTGTGACCAGATGAGCGTGATGCTAGCTCGGCCAAAGCCTTGTTCTGATCCTCCATCTCGGCTTTAAGCTCCTCTTTGCACGCCTCTCGCCACTTGGCTGTCAGTTCTCCAGTGAAGGCGCGGTGGAGCAAAATAGAAGAGATATCTTCAAGACTATGACTTGCGTCACAATTTTTTTCTATGGTATTTAAGGCAGTTGCACAAGTAATAGCAAATGCTCTTTGGCATTCTTTATATGGGATGGGTACCTCCATCGCCATTAGAAGATCCATGTCGGTGCGAGGCATCCTTGCGCCTTTGCTCGTAGCTACAGCAGCATTCACAACATATGGCAAGCGCAGGTAGGACGCGAGAAACTCACGTGACACACCTAGTGCAGGTAGAAGAGGCACAAGTTCGGTTGAGCATCGTCCTTCAAAAGATGGCAGGGCAACCTTGTTTAGATACGGCCTGAGTTTTCCATAGAGAACATGTTGCGGTCCGAAGCAAAAGGACAGTCCTCTGACCTTGACTGCAAGAGCTTCAGCTTCCGAACACAAGATTCTGCCCGTATCGCTTTCGATATGTTCAAGACCAAGATATGGTAGTTCCTTGCCAGCAGATCCGTCGATAGCTGTCTTTTCCTGAGAAAATAGCTCGCTGAACTTGCGTGTCGGCCACCCCATTGGGTTGGTTGTCGGGTCCCCGAACATGTGGTAGAACAAGGCTGGGAGGATGCGCTTGGCTTTTTCATCGGCGGCGCGGCGCTGTTGCCGTAGTACATCCGCCTGGTCGAGAATCTCCACAATTCGCCGTTGCTCGGAGAGAGTGGGAAGCGGAATCTGATGATTCCAGAACTTGTTCATGATGATCCGGGGCATCTTAACGCCTGCGACCGTAACCGTGGCGAAGTTTACGAAACCAGGGGAACGCAAATAGTAGGTCAGATAGCGGCGGTCAAGTAGCTTCTCCCGTGGACGAAGAGGTACAAGCTCAGTGCTGGCAATCCCCACTTCGTTAGGACACACCACTTTATTCAAATATGGGCGAAGCTTCGAGTAAAGAACATTGCCAGAGTCGAAAAAGTAGGTTGATGGCCCCGCCAAGTCAACAGGTCCTGTCTTTTTGTCGACGATCCTGCCAGTATCACTCTCGATCTGATCAAGAGATAACTGCCAGACTTCAGAACCCGGCGGGGGACGTTTTGATGAAGTTTGTGCAGGCGCTACCATGCCGATAGGTGCGTGTAGCCATTTCATCACACCACCTCCTCAGCTATCTGTTGTGCAACCTCGAAGTTTTCCGATGTGTCCTTTTTAGTGGGCATAATCAGGTTCTTTTGCGTAAGATTAGTTTGCATGTCCTGGCGTTGCGTGATGGTGGCCGAGTCCCTGGCGGTGACAGTAGCCAAACTGGCGTAGTCAAGCATTTAATAGAAGTCTTTGAACAGTTCGTCGACACTTAGGTTCTGGGATTCATTCTTAATGGCAACTAGAATGGTCATTGGGTAGTCTCCACTTCTTGCAGTAGGAGCTCAAGCCCCTCGACGATGCTACGCTCTAGCGCAATGGTCTCTCGAATCAGCTCTACAGGGTCATCATCAGGTGCCTTTTCGGCGACCTGCGGCTTATAGCGTCCAGCAGCTAGGTTGTAGTCGTTTTCCCGCACCGTGGCAAGCGTAGCCCACCAGTACTTCGGTTCGACGCTTCCTGCTTCGAGTACGGAATTCGCTTCAACGCCTGGTGGGGTGGTAAAGCCAGACCTGCGATAGGCAGCCCAGAGTCTGAGCAGCTCGGGAATATCGTTGCGATTGGGGGTTTCGGGACGGCCTCCCGCCTGAACCTTATTAGGATCATAGCCATCGAATTCGATATCGTAGAACCAGACCTTGTCCTTCTGGTGTTCTTTTTTGTCCTTTTTGCCTTCCGACAGCGGTCGCTGGAAGACGATGACGGCGGTCTTAACACCAGCATATGGTTTGAAGACGCCTGCGGGAAGCGACACGACAGCCAGCAAATCAAAGTCCTCGACCAGCTTGCGACGCAATTCAATATGCGCCGAGGACGGACCGAAGAGCAAGCCCTCCGGTACAACGACTGCACATCTGCCGCCCGGGGCAAGCGATATCATCATCACGCCAAGAAAAAGTAGCTCGCTTTTCTTGGAATTGGTGGGGAGGTCATTGCGAATCGACTCCTTGGGCAACTGCCCAGCGAAGGGAGGATTTGACAGGATGACCTTGTATTTACGGTTTAAGTCGTCTTCGGTAAGGCCTCCCATCTCAGAAAGAGTGTTCGCACGTTTAACCCCAGCATGACGGATGCCATGGAGTACCAAGTTCATCATGGTGATCCGCATCATCTGGCGCGATACATCAATGCCGTAGATCGACTGTTCAAGGACACCCCAGTCGGGAATTTTTTCGCCTAGTCCCTTACGATAGACTTGTAGGTTTGGATTAGCCTTTTTGGCTTCCTCAAGAGTCTGACCGCATTCCTCCAGCCATTCCTCCCCATAAATCGGAACTTCCTTCGGCTTAGTCGAGTACTTAGCCAGAACGTACCCAATAGAGTCAATCAGAAAGCCACCAGTACCGCAAGCTGGATCGCAGACGCTGTCGCCAAAATCAGGATCGACCATTTCAACCATCATCGTACGAATTTGCCGGGGCGTGCGGAATTGACCATTCAGAGCCGACTGACCCAGATGCGTCAGCATATACTCGAAAATGTCGCCCTTGACGTCGCTGCCCAGACGTGCGAAGTCGATCTCATCGATCTCGTCCACGACTTGCTTCAGGACGTTTGGATCGACGATTTCCAGAACAGCGTCGCGAAAATATTCGGCGATCTGGGGTTCTTCCTTAACCAAAGAGGCCATGTAGGGAAAGACTTCGTCTCGCACGTAGTCTCGTAGCTCATTGCCGCTCTTGAACCGCCACTTCGACCAGCGATAGCGCTCGGCCTGTTTGGGGAATAGGAGCACGGCATTGCCGTTGGTCTGATCGCCCATGAGGCGAGCCTTCAGCTCGCGACTGGACTCCTCTTCGTCGAGCAGCTTGAGGTAGATGAGATAGGAGATTTGCTCAATATAGGTGACTGGATTGGTGACACCGCCAGCCCAGAGGATGTCGGTGATACGGTCCAGCTTTCTGCGAATGGTCTGATTCATGGTTCTCTCTTATGCGGTACTCTTGAAAACAGATTCGTTCATATCCTGGATGATTTCTTTCAGGCCTTGCTCGCCGAACAGCTCGACGCCCAATCCCGCTGCATTAAGGTTGGAGAGCGGCGGTTGGAAAAGGTCGTCGAGTTCGATTCGGCCACGGGTAATACCACGGCTTTTGAGGAGAGAGAGGTACTGCGCCTGTCGCAGTGCGAGTGACTTGGCCACCAGCCAGGCATTGAAATTCTCGGTGAGCAACTCTTCACGACTCTTGATCTTCAGACTGCCAAGAGCCGCCTTGATGAAGTCGATTAGGTTTCCTCCCGGCTGTTTATAGGCACGACGAAGGTTCTCTTCGTTGAAATACATCTCAGGTCGATTGAGCCGATCAATCAGGATCTTCTCTTCCTGCTCAGTAAGCAATTCGCCTCGGCGAATCTTCTGGATGATTGGGTCTTCTTCGACGGCTGATTGCACGGCAGTCTGCCAATTGGTAACATATTCGCGTTTGTCAACGCGCTCGCCTTCCGGTCCCACCTCGACATAGGTGACCGCATGAAGCCACTCATCCTCAAGCCCCAGCTCAATCAAATCGCCTGGGGGGCGGGGAGGATTTTTTGGGGGTGTGGTGACATGACCGCCACCACTGCCGGTGAAGATAACGGTGTCGCTATCGTTGAAGTACTCATGATTGCCGAAGAAATCATAGATCACGAACATCCTCTTATCTATATGTGGTGCTGTTCGGGTACCACGGCCACGCATCTGCTGGTACAAAATCGGGCTGCGCACGCGACGGCACATCACTAGGTGCAGAACTTCCCGACAATCGAACCCGGTGTCGAGCATCCCGACGCTGACGGCAATCTGCGGGTAGTCCTCCCGCTTGAAACGTCGGATAAGGTCGTCCGCATCAGCGACATCGCTCGTAATCACTTCGGCGTAGCGTCCTTTCAGTTCGGGATGCAGGGCATTCAGGTAGGAGGTCAGCCGTGCTGCATGGTGCTTGGTGATTGCGAACACTATAGCCTTGCCAGGACCAATCTTCTGATTAGGGGCAAGTTCCTTATAGTTCTCCCAGGCCAATCGGTCGAACTCCTCCATCATCTTCCTGTTGCTGTCTTCGTTGGTCCATTCCCGCTCAAACTTGGCAGGGTCATAGGTCTCATCATCAACCTCTGCCCCTTCAGCAAGAATCTGGGTAATGCCGGAGGCGAATTTATAAGGGCAGAGATATCCTTCGCGAAAAGCCTGAAGGATCGGGAATGCAAAGTCAGGTTGACCGTCCTTGCACTGATAGAACTGAAAGGTATTGCGCTCAATGTAGGCGGCTGGCGTAGCGGTCAGACCGATGTGATAAGCATCGAAATGAGTCAGGGCGGTCTGCCAGGTCCCGTAAATTGAGCGATGGCACTCATCGGCCACCACCACATTGAAGTAACCGCTGGTAAACTCGCTGTAGCGGCTAATCATCGTCTGCAACAGGCAAACGGTTATCTGCTGCTCCTGCCGCGCCATACCTGGGCGGAGCCAGTAGCTGCCGTGCTGGCTGAGCACATCCTGAAAGGCCTCCAATGCTTGCTTGGCAAGTTGCTCGCGATCCACTAAGAAAAGGACACGCTCTGCTCTTCCGGCTTTGATCAGGCGTTGCACGTAGAGGACGGTCAGGTCGGTTTTGCCTGTGCCCGTGGGCAACTCGATCAGGAAACGTCGCTTGCCCAACTCGATGGCATGGTCCAGCGCCTGCATTGCCTCACGCTGGTATGGGCGCAATTGTCGCGTCTCCCCTTGCCGCAGGTAATACTCTGAAATCTCCACGGTCGCCATTGGCAAGCAGGTCGCGCGCATCTCGACCAGTCGCTCTAAATCTCGTCGGCTGTAGAACGAGTTGACGATGCGGGCGTCATCTTTCGTGTAGTCCCAGAAGTAAATCAGCTCGCCATTAGTCAGAAAGATGAACTGAACCCCGAGTCGCTTGGCATACGGAAGCGCCTGTTGTTTGGCGGCATAGGGTTCGATTGCAGCACGCTTTGCCTCGATGATGGCAAGAGGCCTGCCACGTCCGTCAAGAAGCACGTAATCGACACGACCAGACGGGACAGCATCCCCGCCAGCCAAGTCCAGCGCGGGCGAGTCGCTCTGATGACCGATACAGGACGCGGAGGCGCTCTCTCCAAAAACTGAAAACTCGGTGACAACCTGGGACTTGTCGGCTGGATCCCATCCTGCCTGACGCAACAAGTCATCAACAAGTATTCTTGCATCCGCTTCAGTTGTATGGTCTTTCACAAGTACCCTCCCTGGGTCAGCGTTCTCAAATCAGGTTATGAAGGAATCTGCCGGATTTCTACTCTTGTAACAGACATCTCAGACAAGGAAGCCTCAGTTAATCGTTTGGTTTTCCGAGATTCAACCTGTTCACTGCCTGCCTAACCTGCCAGAATCACGCTTTAATATACGGGACTTTTTCAACCTAATTTACTTTATTTGCATTTATCAATTTTTATTCACAGCCATTCCATAGGAACTATGTTCTTGACTGAATAATAGTATTATGATTATAGCAAGCGTACCCATACTACCCAGATGTGCCTAACAAATCCTAGGAAACAGCATGAATCCATAAAAAATAATCTAACTGTCATCAGGCAGTTTTTCAAGTCCATATAGGGATACTTAATCATCAAGTTTGACGGGAAAACAACAGGCTGACAAAAAGACAAGAAGTTTCTGTACTACAGTCTTGTTATCGCTCTGATGCATGTCCAGCTCGCCTATTTCATCAGACTGAACGATGTTTATGATTCCTATAAAATCACAAAAGAAGCATAAAGACTCTGTGCGACGCCATCCCAATCAGCCGAAAGAAACTTCTGTCAAATGCCAAGCAGTACTTTTTATAGATGTTTGTGTGTATGGGATTAGTTATCAAATCACAAGCTATAGCTTTGCACTTTCAGAACGCCTTTTGTGATATTAGGGTTGTGTTTTGAAGTGATTTTATATGTGATTTCTTCAACATGCTCCTTTATGAATAGGATTGTAGGAAATGCAACTGTGGTATTATGTTTGATGTAGTTTACCTGCAGTTTAATAATGTAATTGTCTTCTTTTGGATAAAGCGAATAGCAAAATATATTTTTTAACTCAGTAATAAAATCCTCCTTGTTATAATTTGGAACGTATTCGGGCAATATATGATTGAGCGGAGTATGTTTATCTTTTTGGTTTCTCAATGATTTGGAATATTCATCATACTCTTCCGTACTATTAATTCCGAACAAAGAACTCATATCGTAATGGTTTAACAAATAAGTTATTGTTCTATCCTCAAATTGTGGGAACTCGTTCAAACTTAATAATGCCTTTTGAGGAATTTCGAAAGATATTTCGACATCTTCATCAATCGATTTGCCGCAATTTTGAATGGCTAATCTCGTGCAATGTTTGTTTGAAAACTCATTTTCAACAGGTGCCCAATCCAATGCTTCTAATATTGTCTCATGTAACTCTTTGATTTTTTTAAATTTCATTAATTCCTCAGGAGATGCGTCCAAAAAAGTTGTACTCCAATTTTCTTTTTTCGACAAATCAGTATATATATTTTTGCTTAGATTTCCTAAATCGAAAAAATCATCAGGAAGCTCAAGTTTTAATTTCTCGGCAGCAGTGATAATATCACTACGCTCTTTTTGGCCTATCTCTATCGGTCTTATGAAACCATCGAAACGAGCTTTATTTACAGCCATTCCCTTACTCACATTAATCCCTGCAATTTCTTGATACATTGGTCGAATCTTATCAAGAAAATATTGCATTGTAGTTTGGGTGTTTAACACA
>JAGVUR010000108.1 GCA_019136135.1 Verrucomicrobiota bacterium | reverse complement strand
TACAAAGGTTTCATGGCTGTGAAGGCCATTGAGCGCACTGTCCTTGCTAACGGCCAGACACTGCTGATACCTTCCATTGAACTTGACAGCTGGTGGACAAACCTGCCGTATTCCGTACGCCAGTGCACCGCTCTGTACCACGACCATGGAACCAGCGAGCAGTTCCACAGCGAACTCAAAGGCGACATGGGAATTGAGCTTCTCCCCAGCGGAAATCTAAAGACAAATGCCCTTGTCCTGGGGCTGGCGACTGTGGCTTTCAACTGCCTCCGCTTCATCGGCCAGGCAGCGCTACAGAGTGCAAAGTCCCCTGAAGACGAAAAATCCCGCCAGTTGCGCTATCGCCTCCGCACGGTACTGCTTGACTACATCAAGGTCGGATGCAAAATCGTCAGCCATGCCAACCAGACAATCCAGAAGTTCGGCAGAAATTGCCATAACTTCTTTACAATGAAAGAGGTTTATGCGATTTGCTGAACAGAAGAAACCGACAACCATACCAGTCTGTCGTGCCGCAAAGCGTCACGAAATGGATATCTGTGTCCATGACTTGTGTCCTTGGCACAAAAAAACATCAAAGGGAGGTCAAATGAGTCCATAGAGGCATGTTTGCGAAGCAATATAACCAGACTGCGAGTGCAGTCGGTTGAAAAAATCGTCATTTTTTCAAAATCAGAGTGCCTGAATCCGTAAAAATGACGACGCGATTTTTACTTCACGGATTCAGGTCAAAATCATTTATTCCCAAGAAAGAAAGACCATTACCTAATGCCAATGCAAATTACTCGTCAATTAGGCCGTGAGCTGATTGTTATTTTTCGTAACCAAATGTTGGCATATTATAACTATTCAGAGCCGCTTGCATTTAAGGCCTGGGTCGCAGGCCGTGTTAAGCGTAACCGCGAAGCGAGCCCTGCGGAAAATGAGCACCTAACGTCAGAGCCTTGGGTCGCAAGGCGAGCGAATGACCGAAATTTGCACATGGGTTCTGAATAGTAACGGCATATTTAGTTTATTCTGTAGAACTTGTTGTGGAAAATCTAACCTATTGATTCTACCCATAGCTAAGTGTAGGAACGCAAAATTGCCCAAAATGCACAAAAATCAGCACCCTCCTCGTTTTTGATGCTAACCAGCGACCTATAGGTGAGAAAAATTGGCCTGTCCTCCTTCGTTAAAACTTCGGAGGACGCTACGCGAAAAAAGCCGTCCGGCATCGCTGCCGGACGGCCTGGTGTTCTTTCTGGGCAATCGTTTATTTCTCTCCCAGGAGTATCTTCTCCTGTTCGTCCCACATGTCGGGGAGCGTCTTCTTCAGGTTCTTCAGCGACAGCCCCTGGGAATATTCGCCGGAAATGATTGCGTGGATGATCTTTGGTGAGAGCTGGCACAGCCCGATGATGTTGGCCACGTAGCTCTGGTCGCGTCCGAGCTGCTTTGCCAGGGCCTTGGCACTGGCCGCAACGCCCTCGTCGATGAGGCGCTGCCAGGCGCGCCCCCGGGCAAGCGCCAGAAGCATCGTGTCGCCCTCAAGTGACTCTTCACCTGGGACGATGATCTGCTTCTGTCTGCCACGAAGGCAGAGAACGTAGTTGATGGTGATTTTCAGATTGCCGTCAGGCAGTATCTCAATCTTTTTCGGTGTCATTCCATACCTCCTGTGTCATCGGCGCGAAGCCCGCGCAGTTGACTGTCATTTCAATTCTGTCCTCGTGCACGACCACTTCCTTGAGGAGGAGTTCCGCCAGGCGCTTCAGTTCGCCATTGCCGGCCTCCTTCCAGGCATCGGACACAATCGCGCGGATCTCATCCCCTGATTCCATCCCCGTCAGCCGGGCAACGGCCGTGGAGATTTCCGCCGAAGACATCGCCGACTTCAGCTGTGTGAAGACGAACTCCTCTATCATTCCTGCCCTGAGCTGCCCGATGGGGCATTCGTTTTCAGCATACCGGGTGTTGCGGAAACAGGCATAGTACATGTATTTCCTGTTATTCTTCTTTGTGTATATCGGCATCATCGCGCCGCCGCAGTGGCCGCATTTGAGAATCCCCTTGAGCGGTGCGATTGTCTCAATGCGGTGGGCCTTGTCGCTGGTCGGCGGCCCTTCGCGCAGGAAATCCTGCGTCTTCTTCCAGATGGCGTCGCTGATGATGCGCTCCTGTTCGCCGTTGACGACTTCGCCGTGGTAGAAGACCTTGCCGATATATGTGTAATTGGTCAGCATCCGCGACACCCGCTGGTTAGTCCATTTGATGCCGCCCACGCCTTCCTGGTTCAGTTCCAGGGCAATCTGCTTCGGCGACTGAACCTGTATGTATCTGCTGAAGATCCGCTTCACGTGTTCGACATATTCCGGGACAACGACCAGCTTCTTGTCTACTACTTTGTAGCCGAAGGGAACGCCGCCGCCGACCCATTTGCCTTTGAGCCGGCTCGCCGCCATCTTGTCGCGGACACGCTCGGTGATGACCTCACGTTCGTACTGCGCGAAGGTGATGAGGATGTTGACCATCATCCGCCCCGCGCTGGTGGCGGTGTTCAGGTCCTGGGTGACCGTGCAGAAGTTCACGTTGTATTTATCGAAGAACTTCAGCAGTTCGGCGAAGTCTGCGATGGAGCGGCTCAAACGGTCAATTTTGTAGAAGAGCACCAGGTCAATCTTCCCCGCCTCGATGTCGGCCTTCAGCTGCTGCAGCCCGGGGCGGTTCATGTTGCCCCCCGTGAATCCGCCGTCATCATAGTGCTCGGGAAGGACTACCCAGTTCCTGCTGGCCTGGCTCGCCGCATAGTTCTCGCAGGCCAGGCGCTGTGCGTCCAGCGAGTTGAACTCCTGTTCAAGCCCTTCTGTCACGGGTCGCATCAAAATGAGCCACCTGTGGGTCGCATCAAAATGAGCCACTTCCCTAAGTTAATGCCTGGTTGTATTTTTACAACAACCAAAGTCATAACTCATCGTTGGTAAAATAGTTGCATGTCTGTGTTTGGTTCTGTTTCCAACCTCCTTTCGACGTATCGTTGTTTTTTGTCAAACTGAGCCGCCCCGTGGGTCGCTTGTGGCTCAGTTTGACGGCCGTTATTGACAAAACAGGACAAGATTGCGATTCGCAAACTGAGCCACTTCGCCCCGTGGGTCGCATGGCCTGCCTTTCTGCCGTCGCCGTCCGTCTCCGTCGAGAATGGGACACCATCTCGTCGGAGACGGAGACGGGCGGCGACGGCTAGTGCCCGGTGGCGGCCGGCTCGGGTGTCCCCGCCAGCCGGTAGCTTCGTCCCTTGAACCGGATGACCAGCGACTGCTCCAGGAAGCGGTCCAGGATCGCTCCCGCCGTCGGCACGTCGCGGATGAGCTTTCCCCACTCTTCCAGCGGCCGGTTGCTGGTCATCAGCGTGGATTTGAGCCCGTGCCGGCGGAAGATGATCTCGAAGAGCAGCTCCCCTGACTTTTCCGGCAGCTGCTTAAGCCCCATGTCGTCGATGAGCAGCAGGTCTGTCTTAAGGTACCGGTCGAACTCCGCATTCCGATCGCTGAGCGCGTTGAACCGCTGCAGGCTGCCGACCACGTCGAAGATTGACCGGTAGATGACCGAGAAGCCGAGTTTCAGCCCCTCGTAGCCGATGGCCTGCGCCAGGCAGGTCTTGCCCGTCCCGGAAGGCCCGACGAACAGGACGTTGGTCCCCTTGCGCACAAAATCGCCCCCGGCGAGTTCGTAGAAGGTCCTCCGGTCCAGATTCGGGTTGAACTGCCAGTCGAAGTCGGAAAGCGGCTTCAAGCCCCTGAAGCCGGCCAGCCGGAGAGCGGCTTTCATCTTGTTGTTCGACCGGTTGAGCAGCTCGTCCTGCATGAGGATTTCAAGGAACTGGGCATGGTCCAGGCAGTTGGCTCTTGCTTCCTGCAGGCGCAGGTCCAGGGCAGTTGAGGCTCCGGACAGCCTGAGCTGTTTCAGCTGCGTACGAATGTTGTCGATGCTCATGCGAAGGCCTCCCTGGTCTTTGCCTGCGTTTCATAGTAGTCGAGTTCCCTGATGTCCTCGCCCCGGTCGTCGAAGTGGAGCTCTCCCTGCCTGCCGTCCCGGCCATGCTCCAGGAGCGCCTTGATGTCCTGCAGGCTGTCAGCTCGTGTTTCTAGCGCCATGTTGCAGACGAACTCAATGCTGTTTCGGGAATGTTTCTTGAGCAGGGCCATCCGTGCCATTTCCTCCGCCCATGCCTTGGCGCCTTCCCCGATTTCCGCTCCGATCCGGCTGGACAGCCAGCTGCCGCCCTGCTCAGGCCCCCAGGTCTTCTCGGCCGGAACGTGCCCGCGGAGCGTGGACGTCTTCCCTTTGGGCGTGACGGTGTGGATGCACAGCTCTTCCTGGCCGTCGTTCAGGATGGTGACGACTCGACCGTCGTGCCAGACCCAGACCTCGCGTCCCGTGTATTCGGGTGGAACTGAATAATAGGCACCCATAACTTCGACATGGCCATCGCTGTGGACCTTCCTCCGGGATTCGCTGAAGCAGGGGAAGATCATCGGCGGCAGGGGCTGCAGGTATGGCTTCTCCTCGGCGTACATGTCGATGACGTGGCGTTTCTCGGTGCCGTGAAAGCGGTGGTCCGACACGTTTCCCTGCCATTTCCAGAGGAACTCGTTCTGTTCGTTGATCGCACCGAACCGGCGGCCCTTGAGAGCATTGTCCTGGACATACCCGACCGTGTTCTCGACCCTCCCCTTGTGCCGCGGCATCCCCGGGCGGCAGGGAAGCACGCACGTGTCGTAGTGACGGGCGAAGGATGCCAGCATGGGGTTCAGGACGGGATCGTACAGGTCGGCTTTGGTGACGCCGGCCTTGAGATTGTCGATGACAAGAGTGGCGGGGACCCCGCCAAAATAGAGGAAGGCGTTTTCAATGCCGCGGATGAAGCTCTGGGTATCCTGGCGATAATGGACCTCGCAATAGATTCGGCGGCTGTAGCTGAGAGTGCAGCACAGAAGCCAGGTCTTGCGTAGGCGCCCGCGGTCGTCATAGACAGGCGCTCCAGTACCGTAATCGACCTGCATCTCCATGCCCGGTTCCTTGCGCAGGCGGCGGAAGGGAACAGGGGGAGCGGTCCGGCCAAGGTGGCGAAGGTATCTTTTCACACTGGCGTAGCTGCCGGAAAAGGCGAAATCATCCTGTAAGTCCTGGAAGATGCGACGGCCGGAAAGTCCCATGGCCAGCTCTTGCCGGATGAAGTCGGCATGGGGGGCGCAAAGCGACCGGGCGTCAGCTTCCGGCGCCGGCGGGACGGCACCGGTCGGCGTTTCAGACCCGTGGGTCGCATCAGGCACGAAAGGATGATTTTCAAACTGAGCCACCCCGTGGGTCGCTTGTGGCTCATTTTGCCCGTCCGGGCCAGCCGGCACCCCGTGGGTCGCATGGTCTGAAACTGAGCCACCCCCGACCGGGGCCCCGGGTGTTTTGCCCGCATAACGGGCCACGGTGTTGCGGCTGACGCCCAGTTCACGGGCTATCCGGCGTTGGCTGGCACCCTGCCGGCAGAGCTGTTGTATTCGTTCTATCACGTTCACCTGCTTGATGTTAGCCATTTGCTACCTCCTTTGTTCTTCAAGTGGCAAAAAAGGTAATATATGGCATGTTCCTGTTTGCAGGTGGCTCAGTTTGGATGCGACCCTCTACTGGCTCAGTTTATGCGACCCGTGACACTCAAGCCCGCTGGCTTTGATATTGCCAAGCAATTTTTTGTCTGCAGATGCAATTATTACCGCCTGAAATTATAGTACCCCAAATTCTCTGCCAAGCCTTTTAGTGCAACCCCAATCTCCTTTCAGGAGTTTATATATGACATCGAAGGACATCTATACGGAGCTGAATGCCTTTATGGGCAGGATGCGCGACGGTGAAACCCGTGAAATGGTGGAAAATCTTCAGGCCGCCATTGAGTACCAGGCGGAAAAGCTCCGCATCTATGAGGAAAAGTTCAAGGAAGCGACTGGTAAGGAACGGCCGGAACTCAGCGACTCCGACCGCAGGCGCCTTGCCGGCAAGGCCAGGACGCTCAACACCCACCTCCTGCAGATCACGGAAACCACCTGGTCGCCGGATACCCTGATGGACTGGTATCACAAGCTGATCGCCGAAAAGTACGACAGCACGGGGCCGGGACAGAAGAAACGCGGACGCCGGGTGCTCGATGAGGAAACCATCGCTCTGGTGGTGAAAATCGGCAATGACAATCCCAACTGGGGCTACCAGCGGATCGCAAGTTACATCAAGTACCTCGGCCATAAGATCAGCTTCATGACCATCAAAAGGATTCTCACCGACCACGGCATCTATCCTCGCGAAGATGGCCGCAAAAACAGCGATTGGGGCCAGTTCTTCGATGCCCACACGGATGTCCTGGCGGCCTGCGACTTCGCCACCTACGAGCTATTGACGCCCAGCGGACTCGTCCGTGAGTCCATCCTCTTCTTCGAGAATGTCACCACCCGCGAAGTCTGGCTCGGTGGCATCGCCTGCGCCCCGGATGCCAACTGGTCCGCGCAGGTCGCCCGCAACCAGACCGATGCCTTTGATGGAAAGCTGAATGGAATGAAGTACATTATTCATGACCGCGATCCGCTTTTCGCCGGCAGGTTCACCGACATCCTGAAGTCCGCCGGGTGCAAGACCAAGCTGATCCCACCGAGAACGCCGGAATACAACGGGCATATTGAGTCGTTCATCAAGACGATAAAGACCGAGTGCCTTGACCGCCTGATTCTGACCAGCGAGGCCCAGCTGAGATATGTGGTCAGGGAGTTCCTCGAATACTATAACCGGGAGCGTCCGCACTCCGGCCTGGACGGGGGAATGATCAACCCCTGGCCTCAGGACGAAGATGGTGAGGTAACGGAGTTCTCCCGGCTGGGCGGCCTGCTGAAGTCGTACCGACGGGTGAAAAAGGCGGCGTAGGTTTTGTGTTATAGTCCTGTGGGAATATAAATCAGCCTGACCATCGGAGGGAGCGAAGTACAGCGTACTGCTACTCTTCAGGCGGGGGAAGATGGTCCGGGTGGTCACAGCCGTGACACCATCACTCGACAGACGCCGAGGAGCTGCCGGCATAACTGCCGGGGCGGCATTGAAGCTGTTTTCCTCTATGCGGAATTATACGGTCATATTTTGGTGGGTTTGTACACGCAGTCACTAACTTTTTGGCGCTTCCGGCCTTCAGATAATCCGACTTCTAAACCGGTAGTGAACCTCGCCCTGTCAGGCAGAAAGCCTCCTGAAAAACCGTGGTCAAGTGCCGTATTACGCGAGAGCCATTTTGAAAACAGAGACTGCTTTCCGGTTGGCGCTGTTATGCTCCACGTTTTGTTTGTGCTTTTTGGCAGGATGCGGAAAAGTCCGCTTTGATGATTTAACGTAAAAAAACAGTTGACGCCAAGACAACAGTTTAAGTACGGGCACCCGGGGTACTCGTACTCAGGTGGTGTCACTGGTAAAGCGGCTGAAAATGAAGCATCCCTAGTCGGACGGGTTGGGCATAAACGCATAACACATTGCACCTTAGGTGCTTAGCGATGCTTAGCCAAAGACTTCAGTTTGGGGTGGGAATCTCACCTAAGGATAGTGCCTTTGGAAAGGCCAGGTGGCTGAACTGATGAAGTAAGACCAGATTGGCGACTGCATATGTGTCACAGGCCCACGGACAGCGATGCTCGGCGGCTTTTTGTGCAGGACACCCCATCGCTTGCATGCCGCATGTGCTTTTTTGCCTCCAAAAGCTGGAATTGTAAGCGTCTGCGATAGAAAAACGCCAAAATGTAAGTATTTTAAAAGAAAAGACGAGAAATGTAACTAAAAAATCAAAAAAGTAAGTGTTTTGAAAATGGAACGACTTGGTTACAGCCACTTGATAGAGCGTTTTTCCCTGACGGTTGTGGGGCAAACCTTGCAATGCTTCCTTGATACGGGAACCGTCCTGTCCAGGGAACAGACTCCAGAAGGCATGGAGATCCATTACCCCCGGCGTTTCCGTACAGATGGCTCATGGCAGGAACATCTTCTTTTCGCTATCAAGCACGAAGGCGTGAACCTTGAAGTTCTCAAGGCTCTCTTCCAGCGGCTTGAAGTACAGGAGATGGCGGCACTGGTCTCCGCATCGCCGCACAGCATCTATGTACGCCGACTTTGGTTTCTGTACGAGTACCTGACCGGGCGCGAACTTCCCGTCCCCCCTCTGAAAACCGGGAACTACGGCTATGTGCTTCCGCCAGACGAGTATTTCTGCCTGGACAGGACGCATTCCTGGAATGCCAGGCGTCAGCGCCTGGTCTGCAATCTTCCGGGCAATGCGATTTTCTGCCCTGTCGTCCGGCTGACATCCCGCATAAGGGAATACCTCCAGAAGGATCTTGCATCGCAAGTGAAGGAGGCGATTTCCGGCTATCCTGTCGAACTAATCTACAGGGCGAGCGATTTCCTCTATCTCAAGGAGACCAAGTCCTCGTATGCCATCGAGCGTCAGACCCCGTCCCAGAAAAGGACTGCCGCGTTCATGGGCGTTCTGCGCGAGGCAGGCAAGGGCAGTCTGAGCAAGCCGCTGCTTCTGCGCCTGCAGAATGCCATCGTCGATGAGCGCTATGCGGAGAAGGACTATCGGGATGACCAGGCCTATGTCGGCCTGGCACTCGCCCCAGGCCGAGAGCTGGTCCACTTTGTCGGTCTTAAGCCTTGCGACCTGAAGCCGTTCATGGAGGCCTACTTGGAGACTGCGGAGAGGCTTGTCGGTTCATCCTGCGACGCGGTCATCTGCGCCGCCGTGCTTTCCTTCGCCTTCGTCTTCATCCATCCGTTTGACGACGGGAATGGCCGGCTTCACAGGTATCTGATGCACCATGTCCTCAACGCAATGGGATTCTGCCCTGAAAACGTCATCTTCCCCGTTTCAGCCTTTCTCTACAAGAATGCGAAACTCTACGACGGCATGCTGGAGAGTTTTTCAAGACGCCTGCTCCCTCTTGTGGAGTACCGTCTCGCGGCCGATGGTGCCATGGTCGTTGAAAACGACACGGTCGATTTCTACCGTCATATCGACTTCACGAGGATCGTCGAGGATTTCTTCGACGCGGTGGAGCAGACGCTGAAAAACGAGCTTCTTCCTGAGCTCGACTATCTTGTGCGGTGGGAAAAGGCACGTTCACTCATGAGTGAGATTGTGGACATGCCGGACAAGAAGGCGGCGCAGTTCATTCTCTTCACGCAGCAGAACCAGGGGAAATTCCCCAAGGCTCGCAGGAACATGTTCCGGGAGCTTGCCGATGAGGAAATCGCATCCCTGGCGAAAATTGTCAAGGATGTGCTGATGCCAGTGACGGAGCAGAAGTAAGCGTTTTTCAAGACATGATGTCAAAAGTAAGCGTTTTGTCGAAAATGTAACTATTTTGTGAACTGCTCCACCGCCGTCAGCGCCTTCCGCCGCATCACTCGCCTTGGCTCTCGACGGAGGGAGGCGAGTCTCTATGTCTTTTGACCTAAAAAAACAGTTGACGCCAAGACAACAGTTTAAGTACGGGAACCTGGGGTGCTCGTACTCAGGTGGTGTCATTGGTAAAGCGGCTGCAAATGAAGCATCCCTAGTCGGACGGGGTCGGACGGGGTCGGATGGGTGGGAAGAACCGCATAACGGCGCAGCATGTGTTTAACGATGCTTAGCCCCAGACTTCAGTCTGGGGTAGGAATCCCACCTAAAGACAGTGCCTTGCAAAGGCACCACAATCATTTGGTTCGACCGGGAAAATGATCAGGTGCAAATGACTTGAGGATTGGCTTCAGGAAAATCCTTTGCAAAAAACAAGTAGTTGGGCGATAGGTGCTTGGCGTCATGGAGTCAACTGCTTTTTTAGTGTTATAGTTACTCTTTTTAATCGGAATTATCAACCTGAAAGCGATGTCCAAAACTAAAACCGAGGGGAAAACAAGAAAAGATTAGGCTTTTCAATGAATTATGGGGTTAAATTCCTGCACGACGCCCGGCATCCACCTTGATCCGCCCAACTAACAGCAAGCATGGAACAGGAAGTTTCTGCTTGGAACTAGCGCTTGCCGGTCGATGGCATGCTACATTATGCTCTTGGTTTTTGCAACTGGGAGTGGTCATTGGATCTTGTCAGTTTCCGCCAAAATATCCTGTCCCTGCGTGTGGCATGGCATGTCGAGCGCGTCGATACAGCGGTGGCGAAGCGTTGCAGTTTGACAAGGGGTTGTTTGCATGATGATATTTTATTGATTCGTTTTTTGGTTGATACGAAGAGTAGGAAAACAAAAGGAGTCTAAGGTCATGCCAAAGAGCAAGAAGCCTTTTCTGGCGATTGTTTATGTCTCGCGTAAAGGTCACACGAAACTGCAAGCCGAGGCGGTGGCTCGGGGAGCCGAAGCCGGCGGGGCGCGGGTAAAGTTGTACACCAGCGTCAATGCAGTCGAGAAATTCGAGGAACTTGATACCGCAGATGCAATCGTCTTCGGGACGCCTACCTATATGGGCAATATTTCCTCCGAGATGAAGCTCTTCATGGAAAAATGCGCGGGCAGGTGGTACTCCCGGACCTGGAGCGACAAGATTGCCGGAGGATTCACTTGCTCAAGCAATTTTTCCGGGGACAAGGTCAACACCATGCTGGCACTCTGTGTGTTTGGCATGCAGATGGGCATGATTTGGGTGGGGATGAATCAGTTGGCGGCAACCAATGTACCCCAGGAGAGCGAGAGCGTGGAAGGTCCAGGCAGCAGCGCCCTGAACCGAAATAGCGCTAGCATCGGTCCCCAGGCCAGCGTCTTCGACGTCCCCGCTCCCGACGCGCCGGCCGCCGGCGACCTGGAGACTGCAGAAGCCTATGGACGGCGGATCGCCGAAATAACAGCACGGTTCTGCAAATGACAGGACTGTTGCTGGGGCGCGCGAGTGCCAAGAAGTCGCACTTTGACCGCCGGCATAAAAAGCCACGTGGGCATAATGTGCAAGGCGAGGCTAATGGTCTCGTGCGTCTGGCTAGTATTCTTTTTCCGACTTGTTGGGTTCGTGCTTGGAGAAAATATGAGATGATCTCACTCGCGCTCCAGGATTTTCAAGGACGGTTCTCCGAGACGATTACCCGCTTGAAGAGTCGCGCCAGCCGGCTGTCCCCGGCAGTGTTGACGGTTGTGCCGTAGTGGCCGCTGGTGGGCGAAATCGTCAACCGCTTGGAAGAGGCATTGGTCATGGCGTTGTAGAAGGCGCAGACATTGCTGGGAAAGCAGATTTCGTCGGCCAGGCCAGTGCAGACATAGGTTTCGCATTTGATGCGAGGGGCGAAGTTGACGCCGTCGTGGTAGGCGACCGCATGGGCAACGGCGGGATTGTCCAGCAGCTCGGCGCGACCCGTGATGCGGAACACCCATGTCGGATTGCGGCCAGATTGCAGGGCATTTAATTCGCATCCGGTGGGGACATTGATCAAGGCGACGTCGATGTCTTCGTCAAGCGCCGCCAGCGCGATGGCCTCGATGCCGGCGAGGCTGCCGCCACGCACCACAAGCTCATGGCGGTTCCATTGCGGCAACGTCTTGAGGTAATGCAGTCCGCGCAGCGCGCGCAAAAACATCTCATGCATGCTCCACTTCTGCGGGTCGTCGATGTCCTGGTAGGGATGATAGTAGTCATTCTTGTGGTTGACATACCAGCTTTCCGGGTGCCCGGTCGGCTGTCCATGCCATGAGAGGTACATCTGCAGCGCATGGTTGTCGGCGGCTTCTTGGCAGGTTGATTTCAGCGGCACGTCCTGCAGGACATGGCTGAGCAGGTCAAGGCAGGCGGGCAGCTCGTGGGGTTGGGCATCTTCCGGCCAAGCCACGTAGCCAGTGACAGGGTAGCGTCCCAGGCAGTTAACCTCCAGCGAGAAGGCCTTGACCTTGCCCGCGTATTCCCCAGGCGGCTCGGCCGGTGTCATCTGCGCCGCCATCGGCAGTGCTTTTAGCCGTTGGAGCTCGCCGTCCCAAAAGGCGTCGAAGTCCGGCGGGCAGCTGGGGATGGCGACTATGTTCTCCGGCTCGTAGATGGCGCCAATTTCGTAGAGGAACTCTTCCTTTTTGGTGAACTGTTTAATCTGGCTACCGGGAAAACGGATCAGTTCGCCTGACGCATTCAGCAACAGGAAGGCAAAATAGACCCATCCTGGTTGTGCGCTGCAATGCTCCACAACCATCTCTTCGTTGCCGTCGGAAACGGCGAAGTCACGGCGTGCGCATTCGCGGGCTTCCCATTTGGTGATGCAGCGCAGGGTCACGCCCGTGGCGGGCTGTCCATCATCCAGCAGCCGGAAGTTGAGGCGGACCGGCTCGCCGCAACGAGCGATGCCGTCGGAAGGCGTCATGCTGCAGTCAAGGTGGAATTTCCGAGGAGAAGGCGGGGTGTTGGTCGTCATTTTTCCCCATGTTTTGTTTGTGGCTGAAAGGAAATTTTAGAATTCAACCTAAAAAAAGCAGTTGATGCCTTATGATTGTAGTGCCTTGTAAAGGCGCTACAGAAGACCGACGCATTTCAATTCATCAATATGGTGAATCGATAAAATTTCCAACCCTTTGATAATAAATCAATTAGGAATAAAATCCAGTTTTCAACCGTTTTTTTCATCTTTATTGATTCCACGGTATTTGGTATTGTAGCCGTGGTTTTCTTCCGGACGCAAGTCGTTTGGATACATGGTGTCCGAGTAGATATCCTTTTGTAGTTTCTTAACGAGTTGGTATACTTCTCGATAGTTTTTAATACTATTGATGCGCAATACGGCCGGGCTGCCGTTTTGGGTGATTTGGTCAGTGGTAAATATAATGTCGCCAACGTTAAAGATTTGGTCAAAGATACTTCTTCGTAGGTTTATGCGGGAAAGTTCCGCGAACGTTTTCGTTTCAAGGTTCATTGCGAAAATGCCACTTGAAATATATACTGCGTGGTCAGTCACAATGTAGTATGTGTTTCTATATCTTCTGAATAAAAATAGTACACCAAAAAGATATATCCAAACCGGCATCATGTGAAGGAGAAAGAACGGAATGATGAAAGCACCATCAGGGCCGCCTCTGGCCATGCCTATAAGAAAGAATGAATCGATTAATGTCCAAAGAATTGCGAAAGGTAAAAGCGGGTTGAAAATGCTTTCGAAAATGAACGTGGTTTTATCTGGTTTGCCTTCGTATAAAGTTGTCTCATCCGAGCCTACCATGCTCTTTAATTCTTCTATCATATTGGTTTCCTCGACTTGAGAGCGTGCACAATTTACTGTAAATTAGCCTTTGCAATCCTGGATGCGAGGCGACTGTCCACTTGACGAACTACGCTGCCATCTTCTTGGTTTGTTTGGGAAGAGTGCCCAAGACATAGTATATGACATAATTCAAGAGAAGCAATCATGTTATCATCGTTTTGCTCGACCTGCTTTCAACGGAAATAATCAAGGGGCTGTCATGCTCGGCTGGTAATGCACTCGTGAAAAGGAGCTTGATTAGCGGATGAATGTATGGCTTGGACGAGGCAAGTCACTTCATCTGGATCAAGAAGCGTAGGTCATCTTTTTTCTTTTCTCCCGGGTCCTCGGGATATTTTTTTAGGATCCCGCCATCGTCGATGCCATCCGGACCTATGCTCCAGATCTGTACCGCTTCCACGGTACGTTCTTCCTTAATAAATTCATAGGAATCTTCCATGTCCTGGTCGTCGATGCCTTCATCATCAGGCATATCTTCGTCTTGCCTGACCTTCTGATAGATGTGTACATTGATTTTGCACGGTCCCTTTCTGTATTTCAGTGGTTGCCCTGAAAATGGATCGATCGGAAGGTTGTCCATCGTCTCCGGATAATTCCCTGTGCGCCTCTTTAGCAATTCGACCTCAACAAGTCCCCTGAGAATTCTGCAGGAAGCAGTGAAGCCAAGAATCTTCCTGCTCGCACGATAAAAATCTGGACAGATCATCACTATGCACGGATAACCTGTTGCCTTGTCTGGGAATTGTGCAAATTCGTCAACGCGGAAAATCTTCTCGACTCCTTTGACATTGTTTGCGGCCAGGCACCATCCCTGCGGAAAATAGAAACGCAAGGAATAGTAACGCAAACTTGGCCATTCCGTTGCGTTGCCGGCATGATGACCCAGCCAATGCAAACTGTTAAGCATGCAAACGGCCTCTCCATATAAAACCTGCTTCTCCATCAGTCGCACTTTGGCTTCCAATTCCGACAGTGTCAGCAACTGTTCCTCAAGCCACTTTTCAGTCGGGATGCCCGACTCCAGAATTTCATTCAAAGCTTCCAGGCGAATGTTTCCAATGCGCATCCAAACTAGATAACTGATAAAATAATGGTCTTTCTGAAGAAAATCACAGATATTGTCCATTCGTGCGATTGCCTTGGCCGCTGCTTCAAAATCACCTGAATCGATGGCGTAAAGGATATGCCATCTTTCCATGCGCGACATTTCTGCGAGCAAGGAGCGTTCCGGATTTGGCATGGCTCTGAGCAGGACATCTTCCGCATACTTGCGTTCCGGTGGCTCCAGTTCAGCTTCCACCATGCTTTCCAATAGGATGCGTTCCTTGCTCGCCAGAAAAGCCCTTTTCCTTTTTGCATATAGGTCATCGGGAAGCATGGCGTATGGGCGCCACTCGAACTCCCATTCATTCTCCGCAAGTGTTTTTTGGTATTCCTTAAGGACTTTCTCCATGTCCCGCCAAAAATCCGGGTTTGCCTTGCGCCCGTCGTAGAATTGCCGGCCAAGCTCGGCTTCTGTCATCGGACGGCCGAAATGCGTTTCCAGCTTTTGGATCGCCCGACGGTAGTTTGATGTTTCAACAATGGCGAATATGAGGGCGACAACATAGATTCCCGCAAATACTCCCCATTGAATGCGGACACCGCGCCTGAACAGTTGGCGAGTGGGGTGCTTGCCGATATCGGCCAGGATATTGCCGCTCAGAAGATAGGCCGCCGCAAGAAGTGAAGTTCCCAATGCGGCAAACCAAAAACAGCCGTTGCCGCCAAGGTCAAAGAAATCATGCAGTGCATGAACATGGAGCTGAAGATATAACCCTGAGGGGCAACTTAGTTCGCGTAATGTACCAAGTCGGAATGGTTCGTGTGCACTTACGCAAATAACCAAAAACACATAAAGTGCACCGATCCACGCAATGCTGCTTGCAAGCACCTTCCAAGGCTTGGCAATCGGCTGGAACAGATAGGCAATGCCCAAAATGCCAGCCAATGCAATAAACCAACGCAAGTATATTTCAGGCCATGCCAAGGCATCGAAAAAAGTCATGCCCGATCCAAACGTTATCAGTAGCATGGTCGCGGCATAGATCAAGGCGATGGTGGCGTAAACCACTAACAGAACAAGCAGACGTCGCCAGAAACGAGGAGTCATCCTGATGCAGACAACCAGCATTTTCAAAAAAAGAACCGCTACATATAATGCGGCAATCAACAGGATTGAAATAATCAGAATCTGCGGGTATCCTGTGCGCAACAACGTAAAGTCAACGATCATTATGCCGCCAAAGAGAGAAAAGAGTAGCCACGGCACTGTAATGAGCAAGGTAAACCCGAAAAACGCGCCATGCGTCGGCTCATCCCAAAAGAAGATTTTGCGTAGCAGATGTTTCATCTTGGCATGCCACTCCTTTGAAAGAAAAAACGCCCGCAAAACACATGGTTCGCGGGCGCTGTTTGTTCAGCAGGGACTGCAATAAACGGAGTTATCAGTTGGCAATTTCATTATCTGTATAACGGATCTTGCCACCATTGTCCTTGCGGCGGCATTCGCGCCAGTTGTAGTTTTGGACGTGACCATCGAAGAAACCGAGGTTGTTGCTATCGTCATGGACACTCTTGCCGGCAAATTCACCTTCCGAATTGACCACGCCCGCGCCAACCATGGAGGTGCAGATACGGTAGAAAAAGCCACTCGGAACGGTGCTGCCGCCACCGGTATTGCCCAGGCCATTGCCGTTGTTGCCGATCAGGCCGTCAGAGCAGTCGGCCATCTGCAGGCATTCCGACGGAGTCTGGAACCTGCTGATCTTGTAGCTGTAGGCCATCGCGTATTCGTGATAACCGTAGTTCGGGTGGACGTTGCTGCCGGAACCTTTCAACGTGTTCCAGTTGTCGATGTAGTAACCATAGACAGCGCCTGTTTTCTTGGTGTTGCCGGGGCAAGTGAACGTCTTGATGTCGCCGACATAGTCATAGGCGGCCTGGTGCCACGGCTTGGCGGCGCAGGCGGCCTCATTGGAACCACCAGGAATGCGGTTGGCATTCCAGCTGAAGTACGGGCAGTGATCTTCATTGTCATTGATGTACATGATGACGCCGAGCGTCAGCTGCTTGAGCTGCGATACACAGGAAATGGTGCGGGCCTTGTTGCGGGCCTTGCTGAGGGCGGGAAGCAACATGGCCGCCAGAATCGCGATGATTGCGATGACGACCAGGAGCTCGATAAGAGTGAAATAGACATAACGTTTCATGATTGCTTGACTCCTTGTTTTGTTTTAAGTTTGGACACAGTTTTTAGGTTTGATTATAAACTTGACATCTTGATGGAAGCCTGGAAAACAACCACAGAAGATGCTATGAAATAGCAGATAAATAAACTAACTGCTCTTGTACAGATTGCAAGCTGGATAACCGAATAATTTTCGAGGATCTTGCCAGAAAGCACATAATTCAGGAATGCGCCTTCACTCCAGCTTGATAATGAGGCGAAAGTCATCCTTTTTCTTTTCATCGGAACCATACTCGGGAGATTTCATGATTCCCCCATCGTCGATGCCGTCCGGTCCTGTGCTCCATATCTGGATGGCTTCGATGGTGCGCTGTTCCATGATTATCTCATACTTCGGCTCGGTCTTTTTGAAAACAGGCACAGAGACAACGCATGGTCCCATTTTGTATCGCAATGGTTGTCCCGAAAACGGATCCAATGGAAGGTTTTCCATCCGTTCAGGATAATTTCCATCCTTGCGCTTTATTAGTTCAGCTTCAATCAGTCCACGCAGGATGCGCAATTCTGCAATGAGAGAAGGAAACTTGGTGGATCCTGCAGTTTTCAAGGCTGATGATAGCATGGGAACAAACAGATTGTCGCTTTCCGCGCCAGGGAAGTCAGACCAGTCGAAAATCATAAAAACTCTAGCCAGCCCTTCGACATTGCTGGCGAGGTTCCACCAGGCTTGCGGCAGAATCCAGCGCAATGCGCTCAACTTTACGTTTGACCTTCCAAATTCGTCTTTGCCCATGGACGATTTTAATTCCAGCGTTTTGATTGCAAAAAACGCTTCGCCATAAATGGATATTTGCTGTATCTCGGGAACCATGCCTTCCAAGTCCGAGAACTTTCTTGACTGCTCGACCAGCCACTCTGTTTCGATGCCCTTGCTGGAAATAACTTTGGATATTGCTTGATAGCGCATGTGCTCAATGGCAATCCATACCAAGTTGCCTATCAAGAAGGAGTCGTTTCGCTGATATGCGCAGATATTTTCCATGCGTTGCAATGTCTGCTTGGCAGCCTGAATATCGCCGTCCTCCAAGGCAAATCTTAGCCGCCACAATTCCCAACGCGCCAATTGCCTGCATAGAACCATCGATTCAGGTAGAAGCATCTGCGAGGGCAGCTTGTCGTCTTGATAAGGACGTTCGTCTGGCGGCAGCGGCTGCTCAAGCATCCTTGCAAGTTTCCTGAGATTTTCATTGGCTTGAAACCATGTTTTCCATTTTGCGTAGAGGCTCTCCGGCAAAATAGCGTCTGGATAACCGAGTACTAAACCGTAATCATCACCTGATTCAAATTTATGTTCCACATGGGAATCGACCTTCGGGACATTGGCCTCGATTTCTTTCAGGGTGTTCCAGAATACGGCATCCGGTTCCCGACCATTGTAGTACACTTCCGCCAGGGCTGTTGCCGCCAGTGGACGTCCAAAGTATTCGGACAGCTCTGCTACTGCCGCATGATACTTTGCCGTGGCATTGAGAGCCATGACCGCGAAGAACACATAGCTGGCGATAACCAAACTCCACAAGGCAATGACGCTCTTGCCAATCAAATCTCGGCAGGAGACGCCGGCTGACCGGGAAATGATCTTGCCGATTAAAAAATATGCGATGACCAACATCGTGATGCCTGCCAAGGCGAACCATCCCCAGCCATCGCCATGGATGCCTATTCTTTCAGCAATGCCGGTATAACTACGAGCTTGCTCTTGCAATAAATCTGGTCTTAGGGTGTTTAATGCCTTGATGATCACCCAAAAAATGAACACAGCAGAGGCTGCTAAAAGAATCGCTCCAGTCGCCATCAAGGAACGTTTGCCCCAGTTTTCTGGGTTTTGCCAGACTTGTGGCAGTATTCGCACGCAGAGGAAGGCGGCGTAGGTCAGGATCAATAGTGCGACGAGAATCGGGATCGCGACAAAACTTTTTGACAAAAGATTGCCAGAAAAGTCAGGATCCCAAAGAAGCCGAATTGTGTCGTTGTTCCGAAATATCCAAAGAAGCCAAAACCACGGCACGGTAATCAGCAAGGTAAGCCCGAAAAACGCACCTTGCGCCGGGTCGTCCCAAAAGAGTATTTTGCATAGTAGATGTTTCATCTTGGCATGTCACTCCTTTGGAGGTCTCTACCGTTCAAAAATGTGGTTTTCATGTAGAATTTACCAATGGTTCCGAAGAATTCAACACGGCAAAAATCTCAATGGGTCATCCTAAAAAAAGCAGTTGACATCGTGACGCCCGTCAATTGGCTAAACAAGGCATGGGCACCTTGGGTACTCGTACTCGGAAGATGTCGCCGGTCGAGCGGCGGACGGGGTCGGACGGGGTCGGACGGGGTCGGACGGGGTCGGACGGGGTCGGACGGGGTCGGACGGGGTCGGACGGGGTCGGACGGGGTCGGACGGGGTCGGACGGGGTCGGACAAATTTGCCCTGATGCAGAACAAGACAATTTAAGTACGGGCACCCGGGGTGCTTGTACCTGAGACGAACCATCAATCAACGAGGAAATAGCGGGGCTTTTGTCGCAACGAGCGAAGCCTTCCTGCTATTAGGAATGACAGACTGGCTTTAACCGCTTTTTTTATGATGAAGGGTACATCTGGTATCAAACATAACTATGTCGCGCCCCTTCAGGGCTTGAGGCTATTGGGGGGGATTTCGAACCCAGGGTGGCGCCCGCCTACGGCGTGCTTACCCTGGGCTTGTATGTCACGCCCCTTGCGGGGCTAGTGTCCTGTTGCCTTAATTTTTGAACGACTCCTTAGTAAAATTTCTTGGTATGCCCATGCTATATCACCTTAGGGCATAAAAAAAACCCTCGAAGGTTGAGCATCGACCGAAATCGAGAGGCTTACGAGGGTGTGCTATGGATAAACTTAGCCTGCTTTTGATAGTTTTCAAACCGTTTCAGCGTTTTTTTTAAAGTTTTTTGGGGTAACTTTCTGCAAAAAACACTTGAACGTACAACAAAACTCACAATTTTCCAGTTGCTAAGGGAAAAATCAATTCATTTGCCAACAACATGAACCCATGCCTAAACGCTAGCAGCTTGCTGTCAGAAGAATGGTTCTCCCTCTCCCTAGCTTCACGGCTTCTTTGAGTAGCGTCTTGGAGACCTTAGCGACTTCCTCGACTCCATTCTCAACGATGGATTGCAACATCGGGGTCGATGTGCTAAATTCTGTTGTCCCGGCAAGTTTCCTTATTGCCGTAATTTTTGAACAACTCATAATTTTCAGAAAGTTGTTCATGCTCGAAATGGCTAAATAGGCTCAAGTGGTAATGGAGGTATAAGATGAGCAAGAATATTATTGCAGTCAATGGCAGTCCGAGAGTGAATGGGAATACGGCGAAGATATTGAAATCGGCGCTAGACGGGGCGGCTTCCGTGGGGGCGAATGTGGAGATGGTGCATCTGGGCAAGTTGTCCTTTGACGGTTGTCGCAGTTGCTTTGCCTGCAAGCTGAAAGCTGGGAAATCCTACGGGCAATGCGCGATCAAGGACGATTTGTCGCCAGTTCTGGAACGCATCCAGGATTGCGATGGCTTGCTGCTGGGGTCGCCAATCTACTTTGGCGGGGAAAGCGGTACCTTCCGATGCTTCGCGGAACGCTTGTTTTTCTCGCTGTTGCGCTACGATATGGAAAGAGGTAGCCTGGCGAAAAAGCAATTCCCGGTCGCTTTCTTCTACACGATGAACGTGAAGCCCGAACACATGAAGCAAATGAATTATACCCAGAATATGGGTGCGCTAGCCATGGGCGCTAGAAGGATCTTCGGCGCGGAAACGGTCGAACAGCATTTTGTCTGCGACACGCTCCAGTTTGACGACTATTCCAAGTACGATGCGCCGATGTTCGATCCCGTCCATAAAAAGACCGTGCACGACACGCAATTCCCTGAGGATTGCAGGAAGGCCTTCGAGGTTGGCAAGCGCTTGGGAAGCTAACGATGCTGAACGCTTGAGCTGTGGCGTGGCAGCCGTCTCAGGTATCCCGGCTGACGGCTCACCATGTTGCGTCATTCTGTAGCGCATCGAAAATGATATCCAGGATCTTGTATCTCATTTATTTCCCTGCGGCAATTCCAACGGGAATATGGAACTGCTTTTTCCTGGCTTTATTCAACCTGCTTATTTCCTTTGTGCCTGTGCGCATTGCGGGCATTGCCAGTATTGTCTTATGCCTTTGGGCAGTCCGGGATACTCGGGCGCGCTTTTGTCGTCGCCATATAGAATGACCAGCGGGATGCCTCTGTCCGTTGCGTATTCGCGCAAGCTTGGCGCCCAGGGATTGCCCCTTTCAGGATCTTTGAGATCCTCTTGTGCCCTTCTATCGTAGGCGATAATACGATACTTTCCTGTTTTCCACAGCTTGTCCAATTCTTCTCTCATGCCCATGATGTGTTTGGCAACGTTGCCATTGGGGAATTCAAGCATTTTATTGTTGTAAGAAAAATTTCCATTGTACATTACCGGCTTGATTTTTAGGTTCAAAAGTAGGATTTGTTCGGAGGAAAACTTGGGCATAGTGTGCAGTTTCTGTTCGCAATAGACATTCGGGGTAAAGCATGGTTGCACAATGCGTTCCCACTTGCCAGTCTTCGCGTTGACTGCAATAGGATGATCGTTGCAAAACCTTTTTAGGATTGGCAAGGCCTCTTCGGCGTTGCGCCAACGGTAGGAGCCCGAAGGCGTGTTGGGAAATTTCCAGAATCCAGCCTCGCTTTTCCATGTGCTGTCTTTTAGGCAACTGCCAAATGCGTCCCGCCAATCACTGGATAGATTTGCCTTGTAGAACCAAATGTCCCCGTCCTTCTCAAAGGGTGCATCTGGCGTATCCATATAATATAGGCTGCCATCCGAGCCTAGCAGCAGGAAGGCAAATAGATGCCCCTTGGTTCCGACAGCCCATAAATACCCATGGATAACATATTGGTAGCCTGTCAGGCACGGCAAGTTGTCAAAGGGTGCGGCAATTTCCACGGGAGTCTCCAGAACGGCGACAGTGCGATCGCGTTGTGGGTTTGGCATGGCCATCGGAATCATCAGCATCGAGCCGTTGCACTTGATGTTTTTACTCATTTGAGATGCGGCGCTTGCCGGGAAGCGATAATCCTTATTGTGAGCACATCCCGAAAGAAAACATAGCATGATGGCCAGAAAACTACATTTGGCTATTGATCGATATACATTGTTACGCATGTTTAACATCATGTTCTCCTGCTGCTTTGAAAGTGGTTGGGCTATGTAAAGTTTTTTTGGGCTTCATTGTCATGTATTGCAACTTGGATCCACTCAATCAACTGGAAAAAACTCATTTCGTCAAGCCGATCTAAAATGCAGTTAAAAGAAACGTCGTATTTGTCTTCGAGCCACTGAAACATTTCGACGATCCTTAGGTCTGCCCGGGGAGACCAAAAAAGAATTGCGCATGGATCGTCAGGATGGAACAAGGTATTGGGCCAACCGAATACTTTTGCCGACATCGTTGACACATCATCTCTGATCGAGCACAGCTCCTGATCTTCCGTCCATAGGTTGTTGATGCTTTTGTCTCGCTGTTTCAACTTTTTCTTGAATGCCCTGAATGCTCGCCAGTCTAGGCCTATGAATGGGGTGCCCATGAATAACTTCTGCGCAGGCGATGGATTTTTCCAGTTGTCGTGCCATGCAAGTGGCGTAGGATTATTCTCTTCTGGAAGCATTGCCCCATATCTCCGGAAAAATATAAAAAGCCCATCAAAACTATGGCGAGACCTAAGGAGCCGTTCAAAAATAAAGTTTACACTTCCGGTTTCTTTTGGCTGCCTTTCCCCCGTCCTGTCAGTCGCGTATGCGCATATGCTCCTTTCATGACGGGGGAAAAACAGCTCAAAACAATTCCGGAACTGTTGCCTTAATTTTTGAACGACTCCTAAATGAACATGTGCTTTCAGGACAACAATTTATGGCGGTAAATGAGACCAAATAATCTGCCCAAGAACTGTTATAACGAGTCCAATAATAAATGGCATAATCATATAAATCACTATTTTTTCTCTTTTTTCCCTCAGAAGTAAACCTATAAAAAGTCTAATCCAGATAAGGCGCATGCCTATGCCAAAAACTTTGCGAGTGGCTGCTCCATAGAGGCACAGGCATCCAATTGGAAATAGGTAATAAGCCAAAAGCATTGGAACAGGAAGAAGAATGATGGCTAGAAACCAGTAGAATCGATTGCTCTTCAAGATGCCTTTGAATCCACTCGTTTCATTTCTTGGGTCCTGCACCTGTTTTTTTATATAATCTAAAATTGATCTTATGCTAGCCATTTCTTACATTTCTTGCAAATTTCCATGGCTCCATTTGATTGTAAAAAGCCTACCGGATGTATTCAACACCTGGTTTAATTTCTTCCTTGCCCCAACGATCCAGGCTAACATGCAGCGAGGGCACTCCCTCTTCGATGAACTGCTTGATGCTTTTCGCTTCCATATAGGCATCGTATTTTGTCCCGATCATGGTGGAAGGAATCATAGGCCAATACCAGATACGGCGACCTTTTTTGAGCTTTGCAACATAGCCCCAAGCTCTATAGCTATACCTGAACTTGGGAAACACAGGAACAATTGAAATGGTTTCTTCTTCCGCAAGCGGTATCCTGGCGTTAATGATTCCGTTTCGCAGCAAGCATAAACGTTGATGCATATCGATGCGCGCAGTAAATGAAAACAACATGCCTTGAACCTGGAGACAGTATATCACTTCCGGAATACATCCGATAAGAACAATTATGCAAAGTATAATATTAAACAAGGGTGATCCGGTAATGGGAAATACAAGGGCATATAAGAGATAAAAGACAATGAATGGAGATACGATAACCAGCAAAAGTCCTATCGCAAGAATAAGCGCCTGTACAACTGGTACCGAACTGCGCATTGCAACGAGAGTGTTGTCTTCGGTAACGAGAGTTACTGCGTTGCGTCCGCCACTAAGGATTAAGGTTCGCTTTTCCATAAGTGCTCCATCGTAACCCCATCGCATTAGTCTTGAACAAAGGAATCAAAGTATAATTTACAAGAATGACAAACGTAATAGATTGATTCATCCTAAAAAAAGCAGTTGAAGCTGGGTTTTATTCCTAATTGGCTTATTATCAAATAGTTATAAATTTTATTCATTTCACCGTGCTGGTGAATTGAAGTGCGTCAGTCTTCTGTAGCGCCTTTACAAGGCGCCCCGGCATGGGGGCATCCTATCCCCGGGCTGAAGCCCGGGGTTAAGCATGGTCAGGCGCTTACGGCGCAAAGTCTTTGGCGCGAACCGGCCGTCCGCAATCCACGCGGGGTGGGACACGGGCCAGACACGGACGATAGTTCGGATTTGTCGGAAGGATTTACATAATGCATTGCACCGCTTAACCCCAGACTTTAGATAATGTGTCAAAGTCAAGCCACTTTTGAAGAATTTTCTTGTTTTTTTTGTTGATAGTCCGGATCGTAGGGGACACCGGAATCCACAACCCCCTTATGAATCCTCATGCGTTTCATTCTCTTTTTGCATTGCGGACATGCTGGAGACCATAAAGCCAAATAGACAAACGCAACACAAATAACAATGAAATATAAAATGGTATAAAGTGAAAATGGTATATATGCACAAGTGCCGCATTCAAAAATTTTATCTAAAATAATAGCTACAAGTAAAAGGATCGGAATGAATATAAGGACGGGGGAAAAACAACTCAAAACAATTCCAGAACTGTTGCCTTAATTTTTGAACAACTCCTTAGACGATTTTTTCTACGATTTCCTTGAAGGCGGTGGCTGTCGCTGAATCTGATTTTGCGTAAACGAAAGGAGTGCCGTTGTCCGAGCATTCGCCGACTGCTGGGTCGATTGGGATTCGTCCAAGGAAGTTGACGTTCATTTTTTCGGACAGTTGTTCGCCTCCGCCTTGTTTGAAGATATAGGTGATTTCGCCGCAGTGCGGGCAGGCGAAGCCGCTCATGTTTTCAATGACGCCGAGGATCGTCATGTTGAGCTGCCTGCAGAAGTTGATGGAACGCCTCACGTCAGAGGCGGCGACTTCCTGTGGTGTCGTGACGATGACCGCCTCTGCGTCGGGAATCAGCTGGCAGACTCCGAGCGCTTCGTCGCCGGTTCCAGGCGGGCAGTCGATGACCAGGTAGTCCAGTTCGCCCCATTCGACGTCTTTGATGAATTGCTGGATGGCTCCGTTCTTCATCGGACCGCGCCAGATGACGGGGGCGTCGGCTTCCTGCAAGAAGAATGCGACTGAGATCACTGACATTCCTGCAACCGAGACCGGCAGGATCTTCCCGTTGATCCCCTTAATTTCGACATTCTGCAAATTCAGCATCGTAGGAATCGATGGTCCGTGAAGATCAACGTCAAGCAAGCCGACGCGGTTGCCTTCCATCGCCAGGCTAATCGCCAAATTCACCGCGCAAGTGCTTTTGCCGACGCCGCCCTTGCCCGAGAGCACGACGATTTTGTTCTTGATGATCGCCAATTGCTGGGAAATGGCGATGGTCGCTTCATCCTGCCCGCAGGTTCCGTTTTTCTTGGATGCGCAGGTCGAGCAATTGTGTGAGCATTCTTCTGACATTGGATTCTCTCTTGTTGCTTGGTTATTGTTTCAGGAAATTGAGGATGTCTTCCACCGCTTCTTCCTGGTTGTCCTCAAATATCAAATGTGCCGCTTCCTCGTAGATCTTGATGCTTGCGGAAGGGAATCGCGCCTTCCATCCGTCCAGGAAATCCGTCGGGAAGCAGAAGTCATGTTTTCCCCATGCGATGAATATAGGTTTGCCTTTCAGCTTGTATAGGTTTTCGTTCAGGAATTTGAACGTCTTGTAGCTGGGGTGTTTTTCTTTTAGCGGGATGTCCTGGGGAAATCTTTGTATCGCGATGCGGTTTTCGTAGGTCTTGTACGGATACTTGTAGCCTGCCCGTGCTTCCTTGGATAGGCTTTTGACGGTGCAGGAGCGGAGTGCCTTCCGCATCAGAAGGTTCCAGGAACGAACCAAGAGGGCACCGATGACGGGTATTCGGGTCAGGTGGATGCTGCGTGGAAAACGATTCGTGACCCAGCCAAGGGTGTTCATCAGGACGATTTTCCTGATTTGCTCGGGATGCTTGACGGCGTACAGGAGTCCGATGGGACCGCCCCAATCATGCACGACCAGATCGAAATGGCTCAGTCGAAGCTGGTCGTTGATCAAGGCATCCAGATTGGTCATGTGTCTTTCCAGGGTGTATTCCCAGTCCTGTGGCTTGTCTGAAAGTCCGAATCCGATGTGGTCGGGCGCAATTCCCCGAAGACCGTGCTGTGCGGCGGCGGCCAGGAGCGAGCGGTACATGAAGGACCAGGTTGGATTGCCGTGCAGCATCACGACCGGAAAGCCGGAACCCACGTCGACGTAGTGCATGCGCTGCGCAAAGGGAGTCTTGAACCAGCGAGACTCAAATGGATACTGTGATTTCCACATGGCGGAACAGACGATGAATTACTCCGTTAAGGTGTTGATTTGTCCTATGTGACCGGCATAGAACGAGATGACACGGTACCCGATGTAGAAGGCAAGGGGAAGGAAGGCGACGATCGGAGCGACGCTGGCAATGCGCCTCAGCGTCGTCCTTGCATCCTCGCTGGCCATGTCCGCAATCCGAAGGCAGGATTCGGCCAGGCTTCCTGATTGCTCGCCTGTGGCTAGCAGAGGCAGGATTGACGATGTCCTGTCGCGAAGGCTTGCGACTTCCTTGAGGGCGACCGTGAACGGCATGCCATTCTCCTGGATATCGCGTTTGACACGGTCGAATTTCGTGCGTGTCACATGTCCCTTGACGCAACCGGAAGCCAGCTCAATGGAATTGACCATCCCGATGCCGGCGCGTAGCGACAACCCAAACGCACGGTAGAATCGGGAACTTTCCAGGGAATGCAGCAGGGGACCAAGCACGGGAAGAGACTCGATAAGAAACGAAAACAAGGGAAGCGAACTCAGCAGACGACCAAGAAACTTCAACAGGAACCAAATGGCAATCGGGGCAAGCCACCATGCTATGCAACGGATGATTGTGGCCGTTAGCGACAGCCCGGTGGCAAAGTAGTCGACGACGCCCAGCAAGGGACCGGCAACAAAGTACGTCAGCATCGGATGCGCAAGGGCAGAGATGATTTGGCTGCGGAATTGGTGCGAGTCCGTAAACCATTGGGACAAGGTACTGAATGTAGCATCCAAGGTGCCTGAGGCCACGCCGACGGAAACCAGGTTGCACTCGAATGCCGTGAAGACAGACTGGCGATGCATCGCCTCGGGCAACGGAACGCCAGCGTCCAACAACTCGCAAATGCTACGGGCGGCAGGGCGAAGGCGATAGGGAAACGACGACAGGCCGAAACATTGGCGAAGCCCAAGCCCTGCTTGCGCCATCGAGGCGAGCATGCTGTAGAAATTGGCTTTGTCTCGTGCTAATCCCATCGTGGAAAAGTGGTGTTGAACTAGACTGTCGTTAGGAGCTTATTGATGTAGATGAGGTTCATCAGCCTGCAATCCAGCGAGTGTCCCGACTTGTAGGAGGTGATGCGCCCGCAGAGCCTGCCGTAGTCGATCAGCGAAAGCGCGGCAATCAGGTCGAGGCAAGCCCGATGCCAGATTGCTTCCAGCGGCTTGCCGTCCAGTATCAGTTCAGGAAGAGGTTTGTTGACGTATTTTGTCTTGCCGGCGACGAGTATGTTGGTTCTGGTGTAGCCGAGGTTTCTCGTGTCGGCGAAGAGCAATCCGAAGGTTTTTGCCAGGAACATTTGCTTTCTCGAGCAGTTGGTTCGTGCCTGTGCCCCGAAGGCGAACGTTTCCGGCGTCAGGTCGAAGACGATGCGTTGCTTTCCGATGATGGTCGGGAAGTCGATTGCGACATCCAAGGTCAGCTTGCGTGTTTCAGCTCCTTCCGGGCTGAATTCCAGGAAGCTGCCGTAGGGACCAAGGATTGCGACGGGTTCCTTGACGGTGCGATAGACGATCGGCCTGTCGGTGAGGGTTTTCAATCCCGTCCGCTTGATCGCTTCGACAATGGGTATTGATCCGACGTCGAAGAGCGGCGGGTCACCTGTGCCTGTCGTGACCACGGCATTATCGACTCCCAGGCCCAGCCTGTGGGCGATGATATGCTCCGTCATACGAAGGTAGTTGTGCTGGGAGCCGCTTCGAAGGACGATGTTGCGCCGTGCATTCCAGACATTGCCGGTGAAGACCCTGATCGGAAGCTGTTCCGTTTGGTCCGAACGGCTGATCCACCATCCCTCCATCTCTTCCATCGGCTCGAAAACGAGTGTGGAATGGTTTCCCTTTTTGTAGGTGGCAGGTCCATTGACTTCGAATGAATCTGCCAAGGTGGTCTGGTATTGCGGAGGCGTCCAGGAATCAGGTGCCGGAATGACCTGGTCGATCTGGATTTGCTCCATGTTTTCGCGGCGTTGCGCCAGTTGGGATTGGGCTCCGTAGAACAGCATCGTCTTTGAAATTGGGCTGAAAGGGTGGATAGGGCAGGGGAACGTAATAAGGTTCGACAACCCCAGGCGTTTCCCGTCTGGGGCTGTCGAGGGACTTTTGCATTGAGACCCGCAGGATACTGACGTGATTTCCCGCGGGCCTACGATGTGGGTTTAGTCGATTGCGACTTCCTTTCCTGCTTCGGCGGACCTGTAGATGCCGTCGATCATCTTTTGGACAGCCAGTCCTGCTTCGCCCGGGGCGCGCAGCGGGCTGCCTGTCAGGATTCCGTCCGCGAAGTTCTTCAGTTTTGCGACGAAGAGCGTATCGAATCCTGCGGTGGGCAGGAAAGCGGCCTTCGAGTTGAGCATCGTGCCAGCATGGTCTGTGTAGAGCGTTTGGGTATCGAAATTGAAGCCGCCCTTCGTGCCCATGATGGTGAAGTTGAAGATATCGTGCTCGATATGTGCGGAGAAGGAGGATTCCACCTGCATGATGCAGCCATTCTCAAAGCGGATTTGGCCAACAGCCAGGTCTTCGACGGTGAAGGTCTTCCAATCCCATCCGGGCCATGCGGATTCGACTTCGGACGGCTTGTCGCCGATGTAGGTCCAGCAGTTGCCGGAAGCGGCGATCGGTTGTGGGGAGCCGATGCAGTAGTGTGAAGATTCCATGATGTGCACGCCGATATCGATCATCGGTCCGCCGCCCTGGAGTTCCTTCTGTCCGAACACGCCCCAGTTGGGGATGCCGCGGCGACGGAGCGCCTGGCACTTGACGAACAGGATGTCGCCGATGTCGCCTGCTTCCCTGGCACGGACGAACATTTCGCATGCGGGGTGGTACCTGAACTGGAATCCGACCGCGAGCTTTTTGCCATTCGCCTTTGCGGCGTCAATCATCTTCTGGCATTCGGCGGGGTTCATCGCCATCGGCTTTTCGGTCATCGCATGGCAACCGGCTTCGGCGGCTGCGACGACTGCCGGGCAGTGGACGCCATTGGGGGTGCAGACGTCAACCACGTCAGGCTTGATTTCGCGAAGCATGTCGTCCCACTTTTCGTACACGGCTTCAATGCCCCACTTTTCCTTCATCACCTTGAGGCGTTCGGGCTTGATGTCGCAGCCGGCGACGACTTCGATTTGGGGCAGTTTCTTGATGGCTCCCAAGTGGGTTTCGCTGATGCCGCCGCATCCCACGATTGCCCAGCGCAATTTCTTGCTGACGGTTTCCTTCTTTTCGGTCGCAAAGGATTGCGTTCCTACTGCACTTACATTGCTCATGGTCTTCTCCTGAAATGGTGTGACTCTGTCCCATTGGCTTCTCGAATAGAAACCAATGAATTAGGAAAACTAATAAATATAACTCTTGTCACTGAAAATGCCCATGTCAACGTCCCATAGTTTCAGCCCATGTCCCAGTCCCAAAACCTCCGATGTCGTATTCAGGGGGCATGTCACATAGTTTTTGAGTACGAAAGCGATGAACTTTGAATGCTGAATTATGAATTATGAATTATGAATGCTGAATTATCGCTTTGGTTTTGGGTGGTTTTGCCTAGAAAGTTCCAGTTCCAGTTCCGGAACCTTAAGGCTTTCAAAACCCAAGGTCATGTCCCATAGTCCCAGTCCCATGTCCCAGTCTCATAGGTCACATTCGTCTCATTTGTCTCATAGGTCCCAGTCCCAAAACCTCCGATGTCGTATTCAGGGGGCATGTCACATGGTTTTTAAGCACGAAATCGTGAAAAAAATCGGCATTTTTCTTTATCGGAAAGTTATCCACTTGCCGGCAATATTCGTCACGACATGGAACGGTTGTGAGGGAAAAAAGAAAAACTCCGGGCTTCCGTACTCATATTGCCGAAGAGGTCGTATATTAGTGGCAGTCATCGAATTTTCATCTGCAAGTTTATGCGTTTTGGGCAAAAAAAGAGGTTGACATGGCAATTTACGGAAGGCATGGACATTATTTCGGTTCGAAGAAGCCAGGTTTCGAAAATACCTGTTGGATTGAATTGATTGGGTTCGACAATACGGCAGAAGACTATGGAGTCCAGGACTTTCTTGACAAGTGCGGATTCGTTCCCGATCGCATCTCGTTCCATTTGACCAGCATCGACTTGGTGAACACGCATCGAGGAATGGACAAGGAGTACCTGCTGCCTACATACGCATGCTCGTACTCAAGCCATGCGGCCAATGATGACAGGATGAGGCAGGACTGGACAAACTACCAGCTGAAGGGACTGGTCGATGTCCTGCACCGGCATGGCATTGAGGCATTTGCAAGCATGTTCGACTTGGAAAACCCCTCAAACCGAGAGGATTTGCCACGCCTGTTTACGGATTTGCACCCAGAATTGAAGCACGTGGGAAAGAATGGTTCGCCAAGGCAGTTCATCTACATGCTCAAGAGATTCGCGGATGGAACCGAGTACCTCGATTTCCTGCGCCCGAAGTTGCTGCAATTCGTTCGGGACTATGGACTTGATGGAATACAGGTCGCAGACGGAATCTCAAGCCCGAGAATGGCGTTGGAAAACGGGGACTGGAGCGACGATATCGTCGGCCGATTCCTCGATGACGAAAAGCTGGTTCTGCCAGGACAGCTCAAGCGCACGTGCGGCACGCCAGAGGAATTCGAGGCTAGGGCGACCTGGATTTACGCGAATTGGCGAAAACAGTGGATGAGGTACATGACGAAGAGGTGGCGGCATTTCGTCGTGAGCGTGATCGAGCATTTGAAGTCTCATGGCATCAAGGCGAGCGTCAACAGTGCCTGGACGAAGGATCCGCTGGAGGCGCGTTACCGCTATGGGACGGACTACAAGGCATTTGCGGCGGCTGGAATAGATACTTTCGTCGTGGAGGATGTTTCCAGTGACTTGGCGATTTTGGGCGAGGACGACAATGGCTACCACATGGGCTATGAGCATAGGCGATTTGTGCATCACGAGTTTCTGGCTAACCTGATGTGCAACAAGGCGGCGATGCCCGATACCCCGATGACGCCTCTGTTCATGATTCGCGATACCCTTGAGCAATGGGACGTGTTGCATCACGTGCCCCAGGCAATGCAACGCGCCGCCTGCGCCAACTTGGGGAGCTTCCTTGTTGGCAAGCGTGGCTTGGTTCCTGTCACCAATGGCCCCTGGTTTTGCTTGTCCGATGGTTTGACGAAAGACGAGTGGTCGCTGGTGCGTTCCGCTTGGGACAATGCATACATCGACGAACCTGCCGAAGTCCCTGGTTTTACCGTCATCTGGTCCGATAAACGCATGGAAAACGAACTTGACGCTTTGCTGGAGAAGCGTCGGAAACATACAGCCCGCTACTTGGGAGAACTGCTGTCGCAAGGCGCTCCTGTGCGGAAGATTGCACGGATCGAGGAACTGGATTATCTAAACGGCGATTTGCTGGTGATCAATCCGGCCTTGATGCCAAAAGCCGAACGGACGATGCTGGACAACTATAAAAAAGGAAGGATTGCGTACTTGGGATGCCTGGACGATTCCTTGCCTGCGCAGATTGTCTCCGTGTCGGCGGCAGGCGAAACAGGCTTTTGGTTGGAAGGCTGGGAAGGCGAAAAAACGACCCTGACCAGCGATGAACCTTGGCCTGAGAACGCGCATGTTCTGCCTGAACCCGTCGGAGGAATCTGGACCCACCCATTGCGGTTTGCACCTGAGGCTGAAGGCTTCATCAAGGCTTGCGCCAAGCGACTTGTGGAAGCCAGCGAGGTGACGACGCTGACAGGAGGACACGGCGATTGCCTCGTCCACACCGTCATGCTGAAAAATGGCAAGGCATGGTGCAACGTGGAAAACGAGGCGTACTACTATGCCCTTCCGACGATTCATTTCCCTCGAAAGGTCAAGTCGATCGAGATCTTTACGAAGCCATTGGGGTATCCGCAGCAGCGCATTCCGAACGGCATTCGATTGCGAGTGCCAGGACGAGGCGCGGACGTGATGGAAGTCACCTTCGAGGATTGAAAACCGGTATAGAATCGTTGCGCCTTGTCGATCAGTTCGGATTGATCAGGGCGATATGCCAAGGTTTGATGGTTGGCAAATCGAAGTTGACGTAGCCATTTGGCGCCGGGGTGCCCTTGATGGTTTTCGTTTGCATGTCCATGGTCGTGAACGTGGCGCTTGTGCTTGTGGTCTTGATGGCCAGGCGCCCATTTTCGCAGTCGTCCATTGATGCGTTGACCAGGGTTACCACGCCGTTGTCTCGTGCCCAGATGGTGAGTCGATGATAGCTTTCGACGTAGGCTGGCAGCTTGTAGTCGCTCAGGTAGTTGAACAGTCGTTTTAACTGTGTGAGTTTGCTGAAGTAAAGCGAGTCGCGCAGCGGATAGTATCCTGAGATCGCGATTCTGCCGCCCAGTTCGTTTTCGAAGGTTCCCATGATGCAATCGAGCAAGGTTTCCTTTTGGAAGTTGACAAGCGACGTTAGCTTTTGGCATTTTTCATCTTGCGGGACAAGCTCGAAGGCGGTTTCGTGTCCCCAGGGGAAAGATTGTCGGCAATCGCGAATGGCTCCAGCGAATCCCTGGTTGAAGGGATGCTCAAGGAAAAATTCGCGTCCGTCTTCGTCAACGACCTTGCCTGTCACAAAACCCGTGTATTTGGCGAATCCACGTTCGTTGAGGATTTGCAGGGTTCGTGCGTCGCAGTAGAGTCCTTGTGAAAGAATCGCTTTGATTTCATCGTCGGAAAAAGCCCAGGCACCATTGTCGACGAGTATGGTCATCGAGGCATCCTTAAGCCTGAATGCCGGAGGCAGTCCTGCGGTAAAGACATCCTGGAAATGCGGCATCCTGCCCAGTGTCCAGCTTCCGCCGACCCAATTGCCGTCCGGAAGCCCAGTGGTTGCGCTCCAATCGTGGTTCCAGCCGCCATAGATTCCTACGGGACGGATGCGCTTGTTGGTAGAGACAAGCAGGTTCATGAAGGGACGGACTTCTGCCACGGCAGCC